>CAYTYG010000249.1:2917-4948 GCA_964441515.1 uncultured Treponema sp. | reverse complement strand
GGGGCCCGAGGGCGGCTTCTCCCCGGAGGAGACTGGTTTCCTGGACGGCCTGGGCTTCCGGCCCGCCCACCTGGGTTCCACAGTCCTGAGAACGGAAACCGCCGCGCTCTTCGCAGTCGCGGCTATAAAAGTGATCCTTTTGGAGCGTTCCTCATGGTCTCCGACCGCGTAACACGAATTTCACTCCTGAACGTGCCCCTGGACATCCTCAAGCCCGAGGACCTGGAGGACGTGGTACGCTCCATGTTCTCCGACGGCCGGAACCACCAGATACTGCTGCTCTCGCTCTGGGACCTCCTGCGCGCCCGAAGGAGCGGGGAATTCCGTTCGATGGTGCAGGGCGCCTCCCTGGTGCTTCCCATCTCGAAGTCCCTGGTACGCGGCGCCCGGTTCCTCCGACGCGAGGAGCCCGTACGATACATGCCTTTCGACTTCGCCATCCGCCTCATGAACGCCCTGGAACGCTGGAACCGATCCGTTTACCTCCTGGGATCCACCCGCCGCAACCTCGCCCTGGCCGAGGGAAACCTGCACGCGACCTATCCCGGCGTGCGGATCGTGGGGCGCTACGCGGGGCACTACCCCAAACATATGGAGCAGAACATCCTCCAGTCCATCCGCAAGTCCACCCCCACGCTCCTCCTGGTCGGGCGCGGCGTACCGGGCCGCGAGCGCTGGATACCCCGGAGCCTCAAGCATTTCAACGCGGGAATCTACCTCTGGTGCTCGGACCTCTTCGAGGTGTTCGCGGAAAAGACCCCGAAGCCCTCCAAGGCCCTCTTCGACCGGGGCATGGAGTGGTTGCCCTATACCCTCCGGAAGCCCTGGAAGGCGCTCCGGTTCTTCCCCTTCCTCCGGTACCAGGCGCTCCTGCTATGGTATAGGATCCGCGGTAAATAGAACTTCGGACCCGCCCGCCCCGGCGGGCCCTCCCGGGCTGCCCGGCTTCGGAATTTTACATTGTATCCGCTGTTCAACCACTCCGGGAGGATTTATAATATGTCTTTATGCGAAAAATATGTATAATAGAGGAAGACGACAAGGAACGGGACACCCTCACGGCGCTTCTGGAGGACGAATACCGGATTACCGCCGTACCCGAAGAGACCGCCCTTGAATCCGCTCCACGGAAAAAATCCTGGGACCTGATCGTCCTGGGCTTGTCCGGGAATGTCCAGAGAAAGGGCATCCAAGCCCTCCAGCGCCTTCGCGACATGGCTCCCTCCACACCCGTGCTCTGCCGCCTGCCGCACGGGGATCCCGGAGTACATACCACCCTGCTTCGACTCGGGGTCTCCGCCTGCATATCCCGCTGCTGTCCCAAGGAGGAACTGAAGGCCTGGCTGCGGGAGGTGCGCGCCGTACCGGTATCGCGGTTTTCGGTTTCCGAGGCCGCCCGGCCCTTCCGGCCTCCCCAAGCCCCGCAGGGGCTTTTAGGGGACAGCAAGGCCATCCAATACGTCCGTTCCCAGATCGAGCTGGTGGCGCGGTATGATTTCCCCGTACTCCTGACCGGGGAATGCGGCACCGGCAAGGAGCTCGCGGCGCGATCCATACACCGTCTCTCCCCCCGGGCCTCCTTCCCCTTCCTGGCGGTCAACTGCGGGGCCCTGCCGGAGATGATCGTGGAGAGTGAACTCTTCGGAACGGAAAAGGGCGCCTACACGGACGCGGTTTCGCGCCCCGGCCACTTCGAGATGGCGAACCACGGCATACTCTTCCTGGACGAGGTCACCGAGCTGGCGCCGAACGCCCAGGCCAAGCTGCTGCGCGCCCTGGAGGACGGCGAGGTTCGAAGGCTGGGGGGCGGCAGGACCCTGCATTGCGACGTCCGCCTGATATCCGCCACGAACGCCGACCTGGACACCAGGACCGCCTTCCGCTACGACCTGTTGGAGCGGCTGGAAACCCTGTTGCTGGAGCTGCCTCCCCTCCGGGAGCATCCGGAGGACATTCCGATACTCTGCCGGCATTTCCTGGACCGGTCCAACTTGGGCGCCCTGCTCTGCGAGAGCGCACTGGACAAGCTCC
>CAYTYG010000249.1:0-2907 GCA_964441515.1 uncultured Treponema sp. | reverse complement strand
GGCAACGTGCGCCAGCTCCGGAACACGATACTCCGGGCCGCCGTCCTGGCCGAGGGGGCATCCTCCGGCTCCATCCCCGAGATCCGCCCGGAGCATATACGGTTCGGCCGGAGGCCGGCCCGGGGTTGATCAGGAATCCAGGCTTCGGATGTGCACGCCCTCCAGGAAGACGCCGCGGGTGCCGTCCTCCCGGTCCCGTACGCCGGATACCCTCGCTACGGCGAGGATCATGATTCCCGGACGGATATGGACCGCGGACTTCCGGTCGAAGAGCCCCCGCCAGGACTCGCCCGCGAAGCGCACTGTGACGGTCCGGAGGAGCACCCGGGAGGTCCCCACCCACTCGCCGGCCGCCAGCTCTACGAGAACGGCGTAGCCCTCGTCCTCCCCGGCCTGCACGGACCGGACGGTCCCGGTAAGAAGAACGTATCGTCCGACGGGGAGGGGCTCGCCGGCCTCGGCCGCGGACGCCAGGGATTCCACCCCCGCGGCAAAGTCGAAAAGGCTCTCCAGGCCGGCTTGCGCGGAGCCGGGAACGGCGGCCGCGGCCGCGAAAACCAGTACCCAGAACGCGGCCGCCGGGCGCTTCATTCGTCGCATCGCCTTTCTCCTTCCGGGACGCCGGTCCCGGGAATCTCAACGGAAACTCTAGCTTCGCCCCGGTCCGGGGTCAAGGCTTCGGTCCGGCCCCGGGCCGCCAGGGCCTCCGTCTTGCGGAATAGGGACCGGAAGTAGTCCAGCTCCCGGCCGTCCACGGCGGCCCGGGCCAGCAGGGACCGCAGGAACCGCACAAGCTCCGGCCTCCCCGCGATCTTGAAAAACCCGATCCGGGCCAGATCGTCCGCGATCTCCCGCACAGCTTCGTCCAGGAGCGCCCGGCCGGCGGCCTCCCCGGGCCCGGCTTCCCTCCCCGCGGCTTTCGCCTCCCGGGCCCGGCACGCCCGGGAGAGTTCCCACGAGGCGATCTGCACGGCCTGGGCAAGGTTCAGGGAAGGAAACGCCCCGGAGGTGGGTATCCGGACCGCCACGTCGCAGAGCCCCAGCTCCTCCCGGGATAGGCCGTCCCGTTCGTTCCCGAAAACCAGGGCCACCCGGCCCTTCCCGGAAACGGCCCGGCGGGCGAACTCCTCCACGCCCAGGGGCGACGGGGCGCGGATCCTGCCGGTCCGGCGCGTAAAACCCGCGGCCAGGGAGCATCCCGATAGGGCGGGGCCCAGGGAGGCGAACCTGCGGGCGGAGGCATAGACGTCCCAAGCGTGCAGGGCGAGGGTCCTCACGGCCTCCTCCGGGTATTCCGGGCAGGCCGCCAGGGAAAGGCGGCTCAGTCCCATGGCCTTCAGGGCCCGGCACGCGGCGCCGACGTTTCCGGGCTCCTCCGCCCGGCAGAGAACGACTTCGAATCCTTCCAGGATCTTCATGGACCGAGTATACCAGAACCGCCTGCCCGCCTCGATAATTCCCCGCCGGGGCTGTATACTCTAGCCATGGTCGAGGAAAACGGGGCCGTCCGTGGCCTCCGGGGAAGATCCGCCTTCGTCTTGGGGGGCACCGGGGGCCTGGGAAGACAAACGGCCCGAGCCCTGGGGCTCCGGGGGGCGAGCCTGGACATCCACGGCAAGGAGGACGGCAAGCTCGCGGCGGCGCTGGCCGACTTCCGCGGGGCGGGCATACGGGCGGACGGTACGGCGGGCGCCCTGGAAACCCTGGGGGACGCGGAACCCCTCCTGGCCCGGGCGGCCCGGGCGGACATCCTGGTCGCGGCCTGGGGGCCGTTCCTCCGGAAGGCCCTGCACGAAACCACCCTGGAGGACTGGAGGCTCGTCTCGGATTTCGACCTGGCGCTGCCGGGCGCCCTTGCGTCCGCCGCCGTGGAGGGGATGCGGAAGCGGGGATGGGGTCGGGTGCTTCTGTTCGGGGGTACGCGGACGGACGGGATACGGGGCTTTCGGACGAACGCGGCCTACGCGGCGGCGAAGACGGGCCTGGGCGTCCTGGCCAAATCCATAGCCGCGGAGTACGCCCGCGACGGCGTCGCGGCCCTCGCGCTCTGTCCCGGCTTCGTCGGCACCGAGTACCTGCCCCCCGGAGAGGCGGAGAGCCTCGCCTCCCGAACCCCCCGGGGACGCCTGACGTCCGCCAAGGACCTGGGGACGTTCGCGGCGGAGCTGTTATCCCGGGAGCCGCCCCTCTGGAACGGAGCCGTATTCTCCGCCGACGAGGGGCTTTTCTCTTGGTAGAACGAAGTTTTATTGGTATAATGCCGCTTCCGGGAAAAGGCCTGTTGATTTTCGGCGTCGGGACTATGGATTTTTCCCCCGACTCTGCCGAAAATCTATGGGATTCCCGGTGTAAAAAAACCGAGAATTTGACAGGAGATTGACTAGTTACTATGATGGACCTAAAATACCGGGAGAAGGCGCGTATCCGTCATCTTTGGATCCAAGAGGGGCAACATGAATAATAACGATATAGTTCCAGGGTTCGACGACGAAAAGGACGACAGCCTCAAAATACGCCTTCAGAAAGTTGACCCCGTTGAGAATTGCCTCACCTTGTTCCTTACGGGATACATCGATACCTATAATTCCAATTTCTTCCAGAAACGAGTCAGCAAGGCGATAGACTCCGGTTTTGTCCGGCTCATTTTTAACTGCGGCGGCCTTAACTACGTATCGTCCACGGGGATCGGATCTTTCACGGCCTTCCTGAAATCCGTCAAACCCCGGGGCGGCGACATTGTCCTGTTGGAGATCCAGCCCAAGGTATACGAGGTTTTCCAGCTCCTCGGATTCTCCCAGTTCTTCAACATCAAGGACAACCTGGAGGAAGCCGTCGGATTCTTCCGGCAGGGAGACCAGGGGGCGGCGCAGACCGTATTCCCCAAAATATTCTCCTGTCCCATCTGCA
>CAYTYG010000248.1:0-4994 GCA_964441515.1 uncultured Treponema sp. | reverse complement strand
GGGACAGAGTTCCGGCGGGTACCAAGGCCGTCCGGGTGGATACCAGGGACAGCAATCCGGGGGATACCAAGGCCGTCCCGGGGGGTACCAGGGTAGGCCGGGAGGGTACCAGGGCAGGCCGGGAGGATATGCAGGCGGACCGCCCCGGGGCCCAGGCGGACGTGGACCTGTGGGAAGAGGACCGGGTTCGGGCCCGGCTCCGACGCTGGACAAGCACCCCCAGGGGCCCAAGCGCTTCATTAAGTCCAAAAAACCCACGTACAACCGGAAAGATAGGGAAGAGGAATTTTCGCAGAAGCTCAACCTGTCCAAGAAGAAGCAGGGAGTCGTCGCGAATCCCATACCCACAAAGATAGATATCCTCGAGACCATCTCCGTTTCGGAGCTTGCCCGGAAGATGAACCTTAAGCCGAGCGAGCTGATCGGCAAGCTCATGAAGCTCGGATTCATGGCCACGATCAACCAGCAGATCGATTCGGATACGGCAACGATCCTCGCGAGCGAGTATGGATGCGAGGTTCGCGTTGTGTCCCTCTACGATGAGACGGTCATAGACAAGGAAAAGGACAAGCCCGAGGACCTCGCGCCGCGGCCCCCCATCGTGACCGTGATGGGACACGTCGACCACGGAAAAACGAAGCTTCTGGACGCGATACGGAAAACCGACGTCGTGGCGGGCGAATTCGGCGGAATCACCCAGCACATCGGCGCGTACCAGGTGGATACCGGGAAGGGAAAGATAACCTTCGTGGACACGCCGGGCCATGAGGCCTTCACCATGATGCGCGCCCGGGGGTCCCAGGTCACCGATATCGTCGTACTCGTAGTGGCGGCGACGGAGGGCGTCATGCCGCAGACCCTGGAGGCCCTGGACCACGCGAAGGCCGCGGGAGTTCCGATCATAGTAGCCATAAACAAGATAGATCTGCCCGAGGCGAATCCCGACCGGGTAAAAACCCAGCTTTCCGAAAAAGGCCTGGTTGCCGAGGATTGGGGCGGAACCACGATGTTCTGCGAGATCAGCGCTCTCCAAAAGATGGGTATCGATGAGCTTCTGGACGCAATTCTCCTCCAGGCCGAGGTTCTGGAGCTGACGGCAAACTACGGCTGCCGCGCGGAAGGAAAGGTCCTGGAATCCAAGATCGAGCACGGCCGGGGCATCGTTTCCACGCTCATCGTGGAGCGGGGCACCTTGCGCGTGGGAGACAGTTTTGTCGCAGGTATTTTTCCCGGCAAGGTCCGGGCCCTCTACGACGACCACGGCAATAAGGTGAACGAGGCCCCGCCGTCCTTCCCCGTCGAGGTGATAGGCTTCGAGGGCATGCCAAACTCCGGCGATCCATTCGAGGCGGTGGAGGACGAGAAGTACGCCCGCATGATCTCCGACAAGCGGCAGGAACTGAAGAGGTACGAAGAGGCCAAGACCGTCAAGAAGGTTACCCTGGACAATCTTTACGACACGATCCAGGACGGAAACATACAGGAGCTTAAAGTCGTCATCAAGGGTGACGTCCACGGATCCGTGGAAGCCCTGAAATCCTCCCTGGAGAAGCTGTCCACAAAGGAAGTCCGGCTCAACGTGATACACGCCAGCTCCAGCGCCATCAACGAGAGCGACGTCATGCTGGCAAGCGCATCCAACGCCCTGATCATCGGCTTCAACGTCCGTCCGACCCCCAAGGCCAAACTGCTCGCGGAGCAGGAGAAGGTCGATATCCGGAAGTACAACATCATCTACAAGGCCGTCGAGGAAATCGAGAAGGCCATGGAGGGAATGCTGGCACCGGAGTACAAGGAACAGGACATAGCCCAGGCAGAGGTGCGGGAAACCTTCCATGTACCCAAGATCGGCGTGGTGGCGGGCTGCATGGTCCAGGAAGGCACCGTCAAGCGGAACGCCGGCGTTCGTGTTATCCGCGAAGGCATCGAGGTTTTCAGCGGAAAGATATCGTCCCTGAAACGCTTCAAGGACGACGCCAAGGAAGTAACGGCGGGATACGAGTGCGGCATAGGCGTGGAGAACTTCAACGACATCAAGGTGGGCGATATCCTGGAAGTCTTCGAGCAGGTGCAGGTAATCCGCAAGTTGAGCTGATGGTATGGACGAAATCCGTAAAAAAAGGGTGGAGGAGGAACTCCGAACGGAGATCTCCGCCCTTATTCTCAAGGGTGAACTGAAAGACCCCCGGATAAACAGCTTTCTCTCTATAACCCGCGTTGACGCGGCCCGGGACGGCAGTTTCGCCCGCGTTTTCGTGTCCACCTTCGAGGAGGGCGAGGCTCTCACCCGGGGGGTGGAGGGGCTCAACAACGCCGCGGGCTTCATACAGTCCTCGGTGGGGAAGAAGATCAAGCTCCGCCTGACTCCAAAGCTGCGCTTCCTGCCCGACGAAGGAATACGACAGGGCTTCGAGATGGGGGAAAAGATCAAGGATCTCTTCTCGTGAGCGACGGTTCCTCCGTCCCGGACGGCTTTTTGAACCTCCTTAAGCCCGCCGGAATAACATCCTTCGAGGCGCTGGCCAGACTGAAAAAGGTCTTCGGAACAGGAAGGGTAGGGCACGCCGGGACCCTGGACAAGTTCGCCTCCGGGGTGCTCGTCGCCCTGGTCGGCCGGTATTCCCGCCTTTCCGGATTCTTCGCGTCCTCAAGGAAGACCTACCTGGCGGGCATACGTTTCGGCGAGGAGACGGACACCTTGGACCCCGAGGGGGAAGTCATTGCCCGGGCCGCCGCCCCGAACCCCGAGGCCCTCCGGAACGTACTTCCGTCCTTTCGGGGAAACATCCTGCAGGCTCCCCCGGCGTATTCGGCCGTACACATAGACGGAAAACGAGCCTACGAGAGGGCCTTGCGGGGGGAGGTCGTCGCGCCCGAACCCCGGCCGGTCACGATACATGCCCTGGATCTGCTGGAGTACGACGGAGAACGGGCATTGCTCCGGGTGGAATGCTCCAAGGGGACCTACATACGGTCCCTTGCGCGGGATTTGGCTATGGCCTGCGGCTCCCGGGCGCGCCTGGAGTCCCTGGTGAGGGAGGCCTCCGGACCCTTCAAGGCGGAGCACGGGGTGCCTCCCGGGGACGTGGACTCTTCCAGCCTCAAGAAACTGGATCCGGAGCTTTCCTCCTCCCTGGACCTGCCCCCCCTGTATCTCGCGCCGGGACAGGAATCCTACTTCCTGAAGGGAGCACCCCTGGCCCGCGGGCGCTTCAGCAGGATTCCATCCGCCGACGGTCTCTATGGGATTTTCACGGCCGACCAGGTTTTCCTGGGAGTCGTGGAGAGGCGGGAGGGATGGTTTTCCTACCGCGTCGTACTCGGGAGCTCATAGCATGCGGGTACTCGAATGGAACGATCTTGCGCGGGACGGGCTGGGGACCGGGAGGCCCGCCGCTGTTACCGTCGGCGTCTTCGACGGCGTACATTCCGGACACAGGAAGCTCCTGGGAAAGGTTCTGGAAGCCCCGGGTGAACTGGAGCGTACAGTCGTCACCTTTCGCCAAAATCCCAAGCTTCTTCTCCATCCGGAGACCTTCCATGGCGCGGTTTCCACTCTGGAGCAGAAACTGGAAAGCCTGGAAGAGACAGGAATAGGGACTTGCGTCCTGATTGACTTTTCCGGAAATTTCAGTAAACTGACGGGGATTGAGTTTCTAACGGCGCTCTTCCGTAAAGGCGGGGCAAGGTACCTAGCGGTCGGTTCGGATTTCCGATGCGGGTACCGGCTTTCCACCGACGCGGAGGGCGTACGGTCCATCGGGGCTTCCATGGGCGTAGAAACCGAGATCGTGGATCCTGTCCTGTATAACGGGCGCCCCGTAAGTTCCAGCCGGATACGGAGAGCAGTACAGGACGGAAGGTTGTCCGACGCCTTCGCCATGCTGGGACGGCCGTATAGCATCGATCTACGGGGAATCCGGCCGAGGAAGCACGGGGGAGCCGTGCAGTTTGACGGGATACGGCAGGTATTGCCGCCTCCCGGGGAATATGCCGTACAGGTTACAAACGGAAGCGGATGGCTGGCATCCAGCCTTCGCGTGCTTTCCGGGGAAAGCGCGCAAGTCGAGGGAAAACGGGGGGCTGCCCCGCATTTCCTCAGGTTTTCAGAGACACTGTAAGCAAAGCCGAGGCAAGGAGAATACGGTATGGCAATGACGAAAGAGGACAAGGCCCGCGTCGTCCTCGAATACGGCGCCGGCGAAAAGAACACCGGCGCGACGGAGGTCCAGATAGCCCTCATTACGGAACGAATCAAATACCTGACGGAGCATTTCAAGACCTATAAAAAAGACACGAATTCCCGGCGGGGCCTGCTGCAGCTGGTCGGTCAGCGCCGGCGACTTCTGAAATACCTGCAGGCGGAGAACCTCCAGAGCTATCGTTCGTTAATCGAGAAGCTGGGTATCCGCAAGTAAGCGGACCGAACAAGAAGGCCCGAACGAAACGATGTTCGGGCCTTTTATTTACCGATCATGGAGAAAGAACGGACAATGAAACATATCGTCGAATACAGCATCAACGGAGACAAGCTGGTCCTGGAAACCGGACACATGGCCAAGCAGGCAAACGGAGCCGTTTTCGCGAAAATGGGCGGATCGGCCGTCATTGCCACCGCCTGCTGCGCGAGTTCCTCCACGGAGGGCCTGGACTTTGTTCCGCTCACCGTGGAATACAACGAAAAGTATTACGCCGCCGGAAAGATACCCGGCGGATTCATCAAGAGGGAAACACGGCCCAAGGATAAGGAGATACTCGTATCCCGCCTGATCGACCGACCCATGCGGCCCCTTTTCGACAAGGCGTTCGGAAGGGAGATACAGGTCGTGCCGACCTGCATCTCCACGGACCAGGTGAATCCCCCGGACATCATCGGAATAAACGCCGCCAGCGCGGCCGTCCATATCTCCGACATACCCTTTGCGGGCCCAATAGCGGCCGTACGCGTATGCCACGTGGACGGAAAGTACGTCATCAATCCCACCTTCGATCAG
>CAYTYG010000247.1:0-5044 GCA_964441515.1 uncultured Treponema sp. | reverse complement strand
CCGCCCTGACCATCATCAACGGACTCTCCTACGGGTTCATCTCCATGGCGCCCTCCGTGGTAGGCATCGTGGCCGCGACGCTTATCTCCTACTACTCGGCCCAGGCCTACGGTCTGCCGGGCATCTACGGGGTGGGCATAGCCGCGGTGGGCATGCTCTCCCTTACGGGCGTGGTGGTGGCGAACGACGCCTACGGCCCCATCGTGGACAACGCCAAGGGCATCGCGGAGATGTCCGGGATGGGTGAGGAGGTCGTGGAGAGGGCGGACGTCCTGGACTCCGCGGGGAACACGGCCAAGGCCATCACGAAGGGATTCGCGATCAGCGCGGCGGCCCTCACGGTGCTGGCCCTGTTCGGATCCTACAAGGAGCAGATCGAGCAGTACCTTCCTTCCGGCAGGACGCTCCTCCTGGATCTTATGGACCCCCTGGTCCTCTCGGGCGTCCTCCTGGGCTGCATGATCCCGCCCATCTTCTCGGCCCTGCTGATGCTGGCCGTCACCGGGAACGCCTTCAAGATGATAGAGGAGATACGCCGCCAGTTCCGGGAGATCCCCGGGATACTGAAGGGCACGACGGATCCCGACTACGCGACCTGCATAGGGCTCGCGTCCGAGGGGGCCCTGAGGGCCCTCGTGCTTCCCGCGATCCTGGCCGTGGTCCTGCCCCTTTGCGTCGGCTTCATACTCGGGCCCGCGGCCCTGGGGGGATTTTTGGGCGGGGCGATCTTCGTTGGGGTCATCTTCGCCCTCTTCATGTCCAACACGGGCGGGCTCTGGGACAACGCCAAGAAGTACGTCGAGGCGGGCAACTGCGGCGGGCCCGGCTCCGAGGCCCACAAGGCGGCGGTGGTCGGAGACACGGTCGGGGATCCCTTCAAGGACACCGCCGGTCCCTCGATCAACACGCTGATCACGGTCATGACCCTGGTCTCCAACCTCTTCGCGCCGATCATCGCGGTGTTCCACTTCTTCGGCTGAGGCTCGCGCCCGGGCGGGCCGGCATGCACGGGCCGGCCCCCGGGTTTCCTACGCTTTCCCGGCCCGGACCCGACCCGCCTGGGCCACGGAGTTCAGGGCCAGCCCCGCCAGCACGGCGCAGGTTCCGGCAAGCTTCCGGGCGTCCAGGACGCCCTGGACCAGGTAGTCGATCACCACGCCCGTGAGGGCCTGTCCGGAGAACAAGAGCAGAGTGGCGGTGAACGCGGGTATGCGGGGGTAGATGAGGTTCATCGCGGCCACCATGGTAACGCCCATCAGACCGCCGCCCAGGACCAGGACGGGGCCGGCATCCAGCGCCGCCTGAGCCGCCTGGACAAGGGAGGGCCGGAACACCGCGAGGACGACCAGGGTCGTGGCCAGCCCCGTGACGTAGTTCCACTGGACGCTCTTGAGGATCCCCCTCCGGCGGCCGAGTTCCGAATTGAGTATGAAGGTGAGCCCCGGGGTGGCGCCCGCGGCTAGGGCCGCCAGGATGGCGGGTATCTCGCTCCTCCACCGGCCGGCCATCACGGCCGCCCCGGCCACCGCCAGGGCGATGCCCGGAAGTCGCCGCATGGACAGGGGGTACCGGGTGCGGCCCAGGATGCCCGTAGAGTCCGCGAAGAGGGAAAAGAAGGCCTGCCCCAGGAGGGCCAGGGAAACCGCCAGGGACGCGTCCAGGCAGGCGAACGCGTAGTTGCTGGAAAAGACCGTCCCCACCCCGACCATCCCCCCGAGGTAGTACAGCAGGGGGACTCGTCCCGGCTTCGGAATTTCCCTGCGGGCGAGGACCAGTGCGGACACGGCCGCGAGGCCCACGACATGCACGACCAGGGCCGCGGGCAGATAGCCCACGCGCTCCGATAGCCGGCTGTTCACAAGATTCATCACGGTGATGAGCGCGCCTATGAACGGCACCAGCGCGGCGTACAAGCTAGAAATTCCCATCTCCCCTCCGCGGGAACATCCTAGCATCTATGGGGTCTTTATCCTACCAGCTGTGACGCCCCGCGAGGAGGCCGGCGGGGGTTCAATCTCCAACAAGGACGCGGTTGCGCCCGGCTTTCTTGCACTCATAGAGCCGCTGGTCCGCGCGCTGGGTAAGGGCCTCGAAGCTTTCCCCCGGCCGCGCCAGGGCTCCCCCCACGGAAACCGTGACGGAAAGCTGCGAGAGGTCGGGCATGTCTATCCAGCTCTTCTCCACGAGCGCCCGGACGCGCTCCGCCATCTCGGCCAGGCTTTCTACCGTGACATTCGGCGAGAGCACGACGAACTCCTCCCCGCCGAAACGCGCCACGATGTCGTTGCGGCGAAGGGCGTTCGCGACGGTGTCCGCGACCATCCTCAGGGTTTGATCGCCGACGGCATGGCCGTGGTTGTCGTTCACGTCCTTGAAGCGGTCTATATCGATCATCAAGAGACCGTAGGGAACGCCGTCTCCCTCGAACTCGCGCACCCGGGTCTCTGCGCACATCCTGAGGAATACCCGGTTGCCGATGCCCGTCAACGGGTCCGTGAGCACCACCTGTTTAAGTCGCTCAAGCTCTCCCAGCAGGGAGGAGCGTTCGGAACGGTCGGAAAAAACCTCGACCGCACCGATCATCTTCCCGGAGTTGTCGCGTACCGCCTTAGTCCGGACGGCCACGGGAACCCGCTGGCCCTCCCGGTGGTGCAGGAAGACATCGGCCTTTCGGAGTCTTCCGTTCTTCATCGCGGCCTGGAGGGGGCAGCCCTCCAGGCACAACGAACGTCCGGTAGAATCCACGTGGCGGAGGAGGTTGTCGGAACAGCGGCGCCCGAGGACGTCCGAACTCTTATAGCCCGAGATCCGTTCGGCTCCCCGGTTCCAGAAAGTGATGCGCCCCTCGAGGTCCACGAAATAAACGCCTTCCTCGATGATGTCGATTACGCTGGAGAGAAGCCGGATCTCCATGACAGCCTCCCCTCCCAGTATAGAGCCCCCCGGGCGCCCCTGTCGACCGCGGGAAAGCCGGGACGGCGGCAGGATCTGTTCTTCTAGTGGGAGCAGTCCTCCCCGCGGCCCGCGCAGCCCACGCCGGAATCCTTGAGGGCCCCGTCCAGGAAGGACTGCGCGGCCTTGCGCGCGTCCCCCGAGGCGCCCCGGACCACCGCGATCCCGTGGGACCCGAGGACGCGGACGGCCCCATCCCCTATATTTCCGGCCACCAGGTGGGTAACCCCCGCCCGTGCCAGGTCCCCGGCCACCCCGGATTTGTAGCCGTAGCCTTCGAACGAGGGGACGGCCGCTTCTTCCACGAGCTTTCCTCCCTCCTCGCGGAAGACCATGAATTCCTTGCAGTGTCCGAAATGCTCGTCCACGAGTCCGTTCCTGGACGGTACCGCAATTTTCAGGATGGATGCTTCTTGTCTTTCTATGAAGATCTCCCCTCCGTCCAGGCGAAGGGCCTTGCCGTTCAGGATGGCGTCCGCCGTTTTCCGTCGTGCGGACTCCACAACGCGGCCGAAGGTCTGCCTGGAAACCCCCATGGACCGGGCGGCGGCCTCCTGGTAGAGGCCCTCCAGGTCGGCCAGCCGGAGGGCTTCCGCCTCGTCGAAGCCCAGGCATACTTCCTCCAGGTCGCGGCCCGGGATGCCCGCGGGTTTGAAGACCCTGGCCTGTATCGGGGCGCCCAGCCGGCGCCCGGTCACGGGGCGTGGCACGTCCTAGGCTTCCGGGGCGGCTTCCCGAGCCCGGGCGGAGAGCGCCGTCTCGACCTCCGAGGCAAGCCGGTCCGCGTCTTTCCGCGCCGCCTCCGGCAGGGCTTCCCAGCGGAGGCTCCGGGCCTGGGCCACCTCCCGCCGCCAGGGCAGGCTCGCGAGGAGCGGCAGGCCCAGGCGCTTCCCGCTCTCCTCCCCGCCGTCGTCGAAGAGGGCTACCTTCTTCCCGCACTCGGGACACACCATGTGCCGCATGTTCTCCACGATCCCGAGGACCGGGGCGGAGAGCATACCCGCCATGCGCACCGATTTTTTCACGATCATGGACACGTAGTCCTGGGGGGTGCCCACCACGACGATGCCGTCGAAGAGTATGGTCTGGAAGGCCGTCAGGGCCACGTCCGAGGTCCCCGGCGGGAAGTCCACGACTAGGTAGTCCAGGTCTCCCCAGTCCGTGTCGGTCCAGAACTGCTCGATGGCCTTGCCCAACAGGGGGCCGCGCCAGATGACCGGGGCGTCCTCCTCCTCGTTGAAGAGGTTTATGGAAAGGACCTTGATCCCTTCCTCGTTCACGATGGGAAAGAGCATCTTCCCGTCGGACTCCCCGCGGAAGGAATCCACCCCCAGGAGCCGGGGCATGCTCGGGCCGGTGATGTCCGCGTCCAATACCCCCACGCTGCGTCCTCGGGCCGCGAGGGACTCCGCCAAAAGCACGGCGACGGTCGACTTGCCGACCCCGCCCTTGCCGCTTATCACGCCCAGGACGCGTTTGATCCTGGGATTGGGCTTTTTCTCGGGAACCAAATCCATGGAAAGACTCCTTGTACCTATACAGTTATCCGGGTACCGCAGGCAAGCCAGGATACCCTTCCCGGCATTGCCTTATCCAGGGCCGCGAAGCCCCTCAGTCCCGTGCAGTGCGAACAGTGGACGGAGGCCGGTTCCAGCTCCGCCAGGGCGGCGGCCGCCCGGGCCAGCTCCTTTTCCGGGGCGTTCACCAGGTGGAACCCGCCCACGACGGCCTTAAGCGGCCGGCCCGGAAAGGCGGACAAGGCCGCCGCCAGGATGCCCCGGTGCGCGCACCCCGTCAGCACGGTCAGGCCCGAGTCGTCGACCGCCGCGATGGAAAGCTCGTCCTCGAAGAGATCCCTGCTTTCCCCGGCCGTGGTCACGCGCCGGAAGCCCGGGTCCGGCCCTACATCGTCTCGAATTTCCGCGGCGGGCAGGAGATGAAGACCCGGCGCGAGTTCCCGGGCTGCGTCGACGACGACGGGCGGAGGAAGGCCCGGGGGCAGGAGGGGCTTCGGAAGCCCGATCTCCCGAAAGGAATCCGCCGTTCGATGGAACCTCTCCTCGTCGAAACCCCGCCCGGCATAGAGGGGCGG
>CAYTYG010000246.1:0-5073 GCA_964441515.1 uncultured Treponema sp. | reverse complement strand
TTCATATCCTGGATCGCCTTGTTTACGTCTTCAAACGCGTCCTGGACTTCACCGGCAGGCGGGACTATGTTCCGGAGCTTCACGGTTGTGACATTGATCCCCAGATCGTAACCCTGCAACCTCTCGTTCAAGAGCCGCTGGCCCTCGACCTCGATAATGGCTCGTTCGTTGCCGATGACGTCGAGAATCGCCCGGTCTCCAACCAATCGATTGAGCGTTGACTGGGAGATGTCCCGTATGGTTCGCTGCCGCTCGGTCGACTGGAAGCTGAACAGCCATGCCTTGGGGTCCGTGATGCGGTACTGGATGATCCATTCCACGTCTACGATGTTGAGGTCCCCGGTGAGCATGGTGGCCTCTTCCGGATATTCCCGGGAGGAATAGACGGTCTGGATACCGGATCGCTCCGTACGGTACCCGAACTCCTCCACCTGCACGATCTCCGTCTTGACGTTGTAGTTCCTTTGGATGCCGAAGGGGATTTTCCAATGCAGGCCAGGAGCCGCCACGCGGGTAAACCTCCCGAAGGTAGTGACGACAGCCCGTTCCTTGGAATCCACGACGAACACGCTGGTGCCTAGGAACCCCACGGCTGCCGCCGCCAGGACTATGGCTACGATGGTCCGGGGCTTCAGGTTTATCTTGAGGGGGGTGACATTCCTTTGAGCCATTCCCACCTCCTTTTTTTAGGATACGCCGGAGAAATATTTTCCTGCGCTCGTTTCAAGGGTACTGACGATGGGGCCTTGCGTTCAAGGAAGAATCGCCCCCGGGGGGGCGGAAAGGACGATTTTCGGTCCGAACGTGTCCCGGAGCCTCCGGGAAACCTCGTCCGGTACGGGAGCGAGTACGGTTCTCGGCGCGTCCGCCTCGAAGTCCTCGGGGAAATCCAGCCGGTAGGCGTGCAGGATATACCCGCCGGGTTCTTCGCCCCCTCCGTACTTGGCGTCCCCCGTCAAGGGGCGCCCCCGCAGGGCCGCCTGTGCTCGTATCTGGTGCGTAAAACCTGTGAGTATCTGTATGTCCGCCAGCGTATAGGATCCGTTCGCCGCGATAGGCGCAACGAGGGTCATAGCCTTCTTGTGGGAAGCCTTGGAGGAACGCTGGGTTTTATGGTCCCGGGACAGCCTCTCCAGGCTGTCCACCCAGTGGTCCTGCTTGTCCAGCCTTCCCCGAAGGACGGCAAGGTATCGCTTTTCTATGGCCCGGCCGACAAGGGCGGAACTGAAGGCCCTCGCGCCGCGAAGGGTCTTGGAAGCTACCAGCAGGCCCGTCGTGTTCCGGTCCAGGCGGTGAAGGGGCGCCGGTATGAAGGACAGGGATTCCTCTATCCTCGGGGACAGGTAGGAGAGCACCGCCTCGTCCAGGCCCCCCGGGCCGTGGGTCAGGATGCCCCGCGGCTTGTTCAGAAAGAGAAGGTCCTCCGTCTCTAAAACAAGAATCCGGGACATATCCAGGACTGCGGGCGCTACTTCGGGAGCGGGCTCCGGAGGCTCCTCCGCGGCGGCGAAGGAAAGGTTCGCGAACGCGAAGGAATCCCCCTCCCGAACGCGGTCGGCCGGCCTCGGCTTTCGTCCGTTGAGCCGCACGGATCCCGTGCGCAGGGCTTTAAAAACAGCGGAAAGCGGTACGTCGCCTAAAAGCCTGCGGACTACGCGGTCCACGCGTTTTCCGTCGTCGTCACGTCCCGCGATAAATTTTTCACGTAGGGCCATGCTTCATCCTAAGCGCAGTAGCCGGATGCGTCAAGAAAAGACTTGCTTAGTACAGGCGGCTGTCCTTCCGTCTTGACAATCCTTTCCGTGTACGGGACATTAACCGGATGTTGGGTATGCCGGAGGGATCGGGAGGTTTTACGGATCTGCTCAAGAACCCCATTTTCCTGTCCGCGGCCGCCAGCCTTGTCACGGCCCAGTTCCTGAAGGCCGTCATCGGCCTTGTCCGTACAAGGGCGACATCGTTCCGGGGCGTCGTGGAGACTCTCCTTTGGCGCACCGGCGGCATGCCTTCCAGCCACAGCGCGATCGTCGTAGCCATCACGACATCCATCGCGCTCACGGAGGGAACCCGTTCCAGCGCGTTCACTCTTTCCCTGTTTTTTTCGCTGATCGTGGTACGGGATGCATTGGGAGTCCGACGGGCCGCCGGGATGCAGGCCCGGGCGATCAACGCAATCCAGAAAGACCTGGAAAAGGAGCTGAAAATCAAGGCGCGCCCCGTCAAGGAAGTGCACGGACACACCCTGCCGCAGGTTCTTGTGGGCGCTCTCCTTGGTTTTTTTCTGGCCATCGCATTCTGTACTCTATGACGGTGCCCAAGTGCGGATCAGAAACCTTGTCTCCGGCAAACCTCTGCACGCCCTCCTGTTTTCGATCGCCGCATCGGCCTTGGCGGCGGCGGCATGGTTCGCGCTGCCGCCCCGGGTTCCGGGTGTCGGAAACTGGAGATCCTGGGGTACGGCCCTTGTCCATCCAGGCATTCCGCTTCGGGAATTCCTGGCGGAACTCGAGGGGGCCGGAGTGTCCCCCGTCTGGAGCGAGGTCAACCAAACCGTCCTACTGACGGATTTCGTCTCCGTTTCCCCGATTCCCCTCCAGGACGCCCTGAGAAGGGCGCTGCCGGACGATCCAAGGCGGACCCCTTGGCTGGACGGCCTGCGGGAATATTACCGGCTGGAATCCGGGGGTGAAACCTGGAGCATTATCTACTTCCCTCGAAAGCATGCGAACGCCGTCTTCCGGGCCCTGCACCGATACGGGAGGAAGGAATCCCCGCTCCCCGCGGCCCTTGGGGGCGGCGGGGGAGTGGGCTTCCTCTGGCTTCCGCCTCTGTTTTTGACTCTGTATCTTTCCGCCCGGAACGGGCGCTTCCGTTTTTTCCCGGCAGCCGCCGCCCTATCCTGGGCACCTCTCTGGTTCGCGGGCGGACTTTCCGGGTCCCTCGCGGGGATATTCGGGTACTTGACCCTGGTTACCCTGGGAAGCGAGGATGAATTCCAGCCGGGCCGCGTCCTGGGCTGTTTTTCCTGGAACTCCGCATCCCGGGCCATCCCTCCCGCCGCGGGCTTCCTGCTTTGCGCCGTTTCGGATACGGCCCTCCTTCCGGGTTCCGCTCTCTCCTCCCTTTCCTCCTTCGCACTCCTCCTGGCCCTGGAAAACGTGTACCGACGTGAAAAGGAAAGGACCGCCCACGCAGTCTTTCGGGGAATTCCCCTGTGTACCGCCCGCTCGGAACTCCTGCGGAGCACGGAGCTAAGGGACAGGACGTTCGCAGCTTTTCTGGCTGCCGCAATGACTATCCTTCTCGCCGGGCCGCTTATAACGGAGCCGGCATCCTCGCGGGCCCGGCTCGAGGGAACGCCCGGGATTCCTTCTCCAGCCGCCCGTGTGGAATCCTTCGCGGGTGCCGTCCGGAAACTTCCGGAACTGGTCCGGGAACGCAGGCAGGAGCAGTTGCCGGACATCTTGGACGCCGTGGCCCACAGGGCTTATCAGGAATCCCTTCCGTATTCCCGGATAGGCACACGGGAATACGGAAGCCTGGAGCCCGTTTATCTGGACCGTGTAACCACGGAAGGTCCCTTGGTGCTGTCGACGCGCGAGCTGATTTTGGATTTTGGGGAAACCTGGATTCGCGAAGCGCTCCGGGACGAATCCCGGCGGGGGGTGGGCGCCGTATTGGCGGAACAGCGCGGAGTATATCGCGTGGAGAAGCGCACCCTTTCCGGCGCCCGCGTTCCGTCATCGCTTGCCTCAAAGAATATTTTGTTTTATATAATGCTCCTTGCGCCCTCCGGTCTGGGGCTTTTCCACCGGAAGCGATGGATCGGTGCAATCCAGGGGGGCGTCGCTAGGAGCGCCTTAAAAACATGAAATCGAAGCGTTCGTTCCGATTCGGCGGCATACGGCTGTCCTGCAAGAAACTTCAGGCCGCGTATCCCGTTCCGAACGCGTTTCTGCCTACGGACGCTGTTATACCCTTGCGGCAGCACTCGGGACCGGCGGCGAAACGGATTGTGGAGCCCGGGGAATACATCCGGGAAGGTCAGCTGATCGGAAAGGCCTCCGGTTTCGGATCCGCGAACATACATTCGCCTATACCGGGGATCGTGAAAGAAATTCGCAGAATCCCCGACCTCTTGGGCGGCCACGTGGACGCCGTAGCCGTATCTCTGGAGGGTTCTTTCGAACGCCTGGGCAGGAAGACGGAGATATTTCCCTGGAGAAGCCTTAGCAAGCATCAGATCCTCCGAGCGATATCGGAAAAGGGGGTCGTGGAGGACGATGACGCGGGCTTTCCTCTCTTCGACCGCCTCCACGACCCCAAGGGCCAGCGGTCCTCCTGCGTCTTGGTCGTAAACTGCATAGAAAGCGATCCGTGGAATTCCTCCACCCGTGCGATCCTGCAAGAAAGGGCTTCCGCCGTTTCCGAGGGAATCTTGATTCTTAAAAGGATCCTTTCGCCCGTTCGAACGATTATCGCCTTGGATGCCCCGGAAGGCAATGCCGGACAGATCCCAGCCCCAGGTCCCTCGCAGGAGGAGGGCGGGGCGGAGAACCTGCACCTGGACACACGCTACCCCCAGGATCTCCCCACGCTCCTTAAGGATGCTATAGCGGGAAGGAAGGCGATATCCGAGGAGATGCTGATCATCACGGCCTCCACAGTCGCCTCCGTGTACGACGCGGTCGTGCTCAATAAGCCCCAGATCGAGCGGTACGTAACGGTGTCGGGGGACGCGCTCAAAAACCCGGCTATACTCAGGGTACGAATCGGCACCTCCGTGGGGGAAATCCTGGAGGAGTGCGGGGGGTTCCGCGACGCCCCGGAATGCATTCTTCTGAACGGTCCGCTCCGAGGCTCCGCCGTGGCGGACCTGGATCTGCCCATCCTGAAGACGACTCGATCCATCATAGCCCTCACCCGGGCGGAGACCAACCGACGTTCCACATCTTCCTGCATCCGCTGCGGGAAATGTATACTAGGTTGTCCGGAACGCATCGATCCGTCCCGCCTGTTCAAATGCATCGCGAGAAGGGATCTACAGAAGGCCGTAAAGGAGGGGCTCGCCGC
>CAYTYG010000245.1:334-5082 GCA_964441515.1 uncultured Treponema sp. | reverse complement strand
AGGTGGACACCGGCATCGGTTTCCTAGACCACATGCTGACCGCCCTGGCCTTCCACGGCGGGTTCTCCCTGGACCTGGCCTGCCGCGGCGACCTGGCCGTGGACGACCACCACACCGCCGAGGACTGCGGAATCGTCCTGGGGCGCCTTCTCAAGGAAGCCCTGGGGGACAGAGCCGGGATACGGAGATTCGCCAGCGCCTACGCCCCTTTGGACGAGGCCCTGGCCCGGGCGGTGGTGGACATATCCGGTCGCCCCTTCGCCCGCACGGACCTGAAGCTCCAGCGCGAATCCCTTGGGGGGCTTTCCTGCGAAAACATCCCCCACGTCCTTTCGAGCCTGGCCTTTCACGCTGGGATCACCCTCCACGTGGAGGTCCTCTACGGCGACAACGACCACCACAAGGCCGAGGCCGCGTTCAAGGCCCTGGCCCTGGCCCTCAAATCCGCCTGGGAGGTCGTGGGCGGAACAGGCCGCGGCGGCGCGCCCAGCACCAAGGGGGTTCTGGAATGAAGGTGGCGGTAATTCGAACCGGGACGGCGAACCTGGCCTCCGTCCTGGCGGGGCTCAAGCGCGCCGGGGCGGAGCCGTACATCACGGACAGTCCCGGGGACGTGCGGTCCGAAGGCCGGGTCCTCCTGCCCGGGGTGGGATCCTACGAGGCGGCCATGGCGGAACTCCGGGCCAAGGGTCTGGACGCGGCCCTGGCGGACCGGTTCCGATCCGGGGCTCCCCTGGCGGGCTTCTGCCTGGGGATGCAGCTGTTCTTCGACTCCAGCGAGGAGAGTCCGGGGGTGAAGGGCCTGGGTCTCCTTCCCGGGGCGTTCCTCAAGTATCCGGACACGGTCCGCACCCCCCGCCTGGGCTGGGGGTTGGTCCAGCCCGAGCCGGAAAGCCCCTGCCTGGAGCCGGGGTGGGCGGCCTTCGCCAACTCCTACCGGCTCCTGCGGACTACTCCGGTCCCTTCGTGGCGGCCTGCGAACGCCCGGGGCTCCTCCTGTGCCAGTTCCATCCCGAGCTCTCCGGAAGCTGGGGGATCGCCCTCCTGGGGCGATGGCTTCAGGAATCCGCCCCGAAGGGACAGGCCCCAAGCTCTTTGGCTCAAGCCTCTTCCCGCCCCCCGTCGGGGCCCCTCCCGGGCTCCCGGTCCGTGCGCGTCGTCCCCTGCCTGGACGTGGACGCGGGGCGCGTGGTGAAGGGCACGAAATTCCTGGACCTCAAGGACGCGGGAGACCCCGCGGAGCTCGCCGCGCGGTACGAGGCGGAGGGGGCCGACGAGATCGTCCTTTTGGACATCACGGCGGGGATCGAGGGCCGGGCCACCCGCGCGGACACCGTGCGCCGGGTCCGGGAAGCCCTGGGCATCCCCCTGACCGTCGGCGGGGGCATAGGCTCCGTCCGGGACGCCGCGGTCCTCTTCGACGCGGGGGCCGACAAGGTGTCCGTCAACTCCCGGGCCGTGCGGGACCCCGGCATCCTGACCGAGCTTGCCCGGAGATTCGGCTCCCAGGCCGTGGTGGCCGCCGTCGACGCGGCGGGCCGGACCTCCGGCCCCCGGGAGAGGGTCCCGGAAGCCCTGGAGGACGCCGTTTCCGACGGTTCCGCCTGGGAGGTCGTGATCGACGCGGGGCGGACCCGCACCGGGCTGGACCCCGCCGCCTGGGCCCGCCGGGCCGTGGAGCTGGGCGCGGGGGAGATACTCCTCACCGGCCGGGACCGGGACGGGACGGGCGCCGGCTACGACCTGGGGCTCGTATCCGCGGTGGCGGGCGCCGTTTCCGTGCCCGTGATAGCCTCCGGGGGGGCGGCCACCCCGGAACAGATGCGGGAGGGCGTGGCCGCGGGAGCCGCGGCCGTGCTGGCCGCCGGGGTGTTCCACTTCGGCCGGCGAACGATACGCGAGGTGAAGACCCACCTCGCCGAGAATGGAGTGGAGGTGAGGCCATGGTAGTTCCTTCCATAGACTTGATGGGCGGCCGGACCGTCCAGCTCCAGGGGGGCGAAAAGCTCAAGATCGACGCGGGGGACCCCCGCCCCCGGGCCCGGGACTTCTCCCGGGTGGGAGAGATCGCGGTGATCGACCTGGACGCGGCCCGGGGCGAGGGCGACAACCGCCGCCTGGTGGAGGAGCTCGCCGCCGAATACCCCTGCCGCGTGGGGGGAGGCATACGGGACTACGAGACGGCGGTCCGGCTCCTGGACTCCGGGGCCCGCAGGATCATCCTGGGCACCGCGGCTACTCCGGACCTCCTTTCCCGGCTCCCCCGGGACCGGCTGATAGCCGCCCTGGACGCCCGGAACGGCGAGGTCGTCGTCCAGGGCTGGCGAACCCGTACCGGCGCCTCCGTGGCCGACAGGATGCGGGAATTGGCGCCCTACGTGGGGGGCTTCCTGGTTACCGTGGTGGAGCGCGAGGGGCGCCTGGGCGGCTCGGACCTAAAGGCCGCCGAGGAGCTCACACGGCTGGCCCGGGAATGCCGAGAGGACATCCGCGTGACCTGGGCCGGGGGAGTGACCACCGCCGCGGAGATCGCGGAGCTGGACCGCATGGGGGCGGACGCCCAGGTGGGCATGGCCCTGTACAGCGGGAAGCTCTCCCTGGCCGAGGCCTTCACCGCCCCCCTGGTCTCGGACCGCCCGGACGGCCTCTGGCCCATCCTGGTCTGCGACGAGGCGGGGGTGGCCCTGGGCCAGGTATGGGGGGACGCGGAGAGCGTGGCCGAGTCCCTTAAGCGCGGGAAGGGGGTCTACCGATCCCGCAGCCGTGGGCTCTGGGAGAAGGGGGCAACCTCGGGCAACACCCAGGACCTCCTCCGGATGGACGCGGACTGCGACCGGGACTCCCTGCGCTACGTGGTGCGCCAGAACGGGGAGGGTTTCTGCCACCTGGGCACCCGGACCTGCTTCGGGCCGGACTGGGGCCTGGGGGTCCTGGACCGGACGATACAGGGCCGTATGGAGTCCTCCCCCCCGGGCTCCTATACCCACCGCCTGTTCACGGAGCCGGGGCTGCTTTCCGCCAAGATCCGGGAGGAGGCCGCGGAGCTCGCGGAGACCGAGGGTCCGGCGCGGGCCGCGGAGGAAGCCGCGGACCTCATCTACTTCGCCCTGGTGAAGCTCCGCAAGGAGGGAGCCGGCCTGGGGGACGTCGCCAGGATACTGGACCGCCGGTCCCTCAAGGTTGTGCGCAGGCCGGGAAACGCGAAGCCGGCCTATACGGAGGAAGGGGGAACCCGGTGGACGAGCATACACTGAGGCTGCGGAGGATCGCCCGGGAAGACCTGGACCGGGGCCTCGCGGACAGCGGGGACCCGGAAACCCTCGCCCGGGCCGGCCGCATCGTGGAGGACGTCCGGCGGCGTGGTGAAAGCGCCCTGTCCGAGTACGCCCGGGAGCTGGACGGCCTGGGAGACGGCCCCCTGTACTACGGACCCGCGGACTTCAATCGGGCCCTGGAGGGGATGTCCACGGAGGCCCGGGCTCTCCTGGAGCGAACGGCCGAAAGGATCGCCGCTTTCGCCCGGGCCCAGATCGCCTGTCTGGGAAACCTGAGCGTCCATGTCCCCGGCGGCTTCGCGGGGCATGAGGTTCTGCCCGTGGCCGCCGCGGGATGCTACGCCCCCGGGGGACGGTATCCCCTGCCCTCCAGCGTCCTCATGACGGCTCTCACGGCGAAGACGGCCGGCGTGGAATCGGTCTGGGTCGCGAGTCCGCGCCCGGTCCGGGAGACCCTGGCGGCCTGCGCGGTCGCCGGGGCGGACGGCCTTCTGGCCGCGGGGGGAGCCCAGGCGATCGCGGCCCTGGCCTACGGGTGCGGGCCCGTCCCGGCGTCCAACCGCGTCGTAGGACCCGGGAACCGCTGGGTGGCCGCGGCCAAGCGCCTCGTGGCCGGGGATACGGTCATCGAGTCCGTGGCGGGCCCCAGCGAACTCCTGGTCCTTGCGGACGACTCCGCGGACCCGGAGGTCATAGCGGCCGACCTGCTGGCCCAGGCGGAGCACGACCCGGACGCGGTGCCCGTCCTGGCCGCGTCGTCGGAAAACCTGGTCGCCCGGGTGGAGGAAGCCCTCCGTCGGCGCCTTCGGGATCTTCCCACGGCGGAGGTGGCCCGGAAGGCCCTGGCGAACGGCGGGGCCTTCGTTAACCCCGATATGGGAAGGCTCGCGGCCGCGGCGGACTCCTTCGCCCCGGAGCACCTGGAGATCCTTGCATCCGATCCGGAAGCCCTAAGCAGGAGAATACGGAACGCGGGCGCCGTATTCCTGGGCCCCGGCGCGGCGGAGGTCCTGGGGGACTACGGGACCGGGCCCAACCACGTGCTCCCGACGGGGGGACACGCCCGAAACACCGGCGGCCTGTCCGCCCTCTCCTTCCTGCGGGTGCGCACCTGGATCCGCATCGAGGATCCGGAAGCCGCCTCGGAGGTCTATCGGGACGCGGCCGCGTTCGCCCGCATCGAAGGGCTGGAGGCCCACGCGCGGGCCGCGGAGTGCCGATAGACGGGCCGGGGGCGGGGAAGGCCGGCGGGTTTTCACGCCTCCTGTACCGGTAAACCTCCGTTCCGCACTTCCCACTTTCCTTTCCTCTTTATATACTACAGCCGCCGTCGGGGAAGAGAGCTCCGGCGGACGAAAGCCTGCATGCCCAAAGGAGACAATTCATGTCCGTTGCGCTGATTTCCGCCGCCGCGGCCGGAGGCGGCCTTGCGCTTCTCTACGCTTTCCTTAAGGCCCGATGGATCTACCGGCA
>CAYTYG010000245.1:0-324 GCA_964441515.1 uncultured Treponema sp. | reverse complement strand
CGCGGAGGCCTTCCTGACGCGGGAATACAAGGTTTTGCTCCCCTTCGTCTTTGTCGCGGCCCTCTTCCTTGCAACGGCAAACCATGGCCCCCTGCGCCTGCAGGCGGCCTCCTTCGCTCTCGGGGCGTTCTGCTCCGCCGCCGCGGGGTGGTTCGGCATGAAGGTGGCCACGGCGGCCAACTCCCGGACGGCCCACGCCGCGGAAACGGGCATCGACGCCGCCCTGAAGGTCTCTTTTACGGGCGGGTCCGTGATGGGCATGACGGTCGTCGGGCTGGCCATGCTCGGCATCTCGTTGGTCCTGGCCGCGGGCCTCAGGTACTT
>CAYTYG010000244.1:0-5083 GCA_964441515.1 uncultured Treponema sp. | reverse complement strand
TGAAGGCCAGGGGCAGGACGGTCTCCCTGCCCGGGGCCATCCGGAGCGTCCACTCGAAGGTATCGAACTCCTTCTTCCGCAGGGTGTCCGTGTCCTTGGAGTACGGGGGCGCCAGGGCCTTGACCGTTATCTGCTCGTTCCGGGACACGGGGAGCTGGTCCGAGACGACGAGGGCGATCTCCCGCTTCTTGCCGTTCTTCACGCGTATCTCGTACTCCCAGGTGGTCTTGGCCTTCTTGGTGAAGGCGCCCGTGACCTCGTCGAACTTGCGCGCCAGCTTGCGCTCCACGGTTATCGCCTCGTCGATCCCCAGGTCCGCCCGGAAGGAGCCCCCTGCGGGAACCGCGGGCACGGAGGAGTCGGCCACGTAGCTCCCGTCCACGTAGACGTGGGCGGGCCCGGCCAGGAGGGGGAAGGCGGAGTCGTTCTTGACCTCCGAACGGAAATAGGCGTAGGGCGACAGCTTGGGGACCGCGGCCCAGGAATACTCCACCGGGAGGTCCAGGACCGCTACGGTGACGGTCCGGTCCTTATTGTCCGAGGCCACCGTCGTGGATCCGGGTATCCCGAAGCTGACGGCCGTGGCTCCCGTGGAAGCCTGAGCCTCCTCCCTCCGCATCTCGGGCAGGGCTACCTCGGATTGGTCCAGGTCGCCCAGTGCCTCCTCCTCCCGGGCCGAGGCCGGGGCCGGGGCGGACTTGGCGAAGGCCGCGTCCCTCGTCCGGGTTACCGGTCGATATACGTCCAGGTACCAAGGCGGAAACGGGGGGAGAGATCCACCCGCCTGGGGCCTCGCGGTGGACAGGGAGAGGGACGCCCCCTCCCATCCCTCTCCGGTGTTCTGCCGCACCAGGGCGCGGTAGTGCAGGGATATCTTCGAGGCCTCGGAGTCCGCGCGGAGGACATAGTCCGGCCTCCAGGAGGGGCCGGCCACCAGGTAGGAGAGGTCGATGCGGGCCTTCGTCGCCGCCGGGGCCTCCAGGACCAGCTCGGCCTCCGCCACCGAGAGCCGGACCCCGGTTCCCAGGCCGCGGATCTCACGGTTCACCCGGTCTATCTCGGCCTGGAGGGACTGTGCCTCCCTACGGGAGGTCCGGAGGGTCTCGTTGACCGCGGCGTTGCGCGAGCGGTGGAAGTCGAGCATCCGGGTCCAGGCCGAGGGGTCCAGGGGCAGGGTCTCGGAGTCCCCGGCGTGGGAGGTCAGGCGCTTGGCCATCTCGGCCAGGAAGAGCCTCTCCGCCTCCGCCTCCTGCATCCTGTCCCGGACGGCGGACAGCTTATCCTCCAAGCCGCGCTTCTCGTTCTCCAGCGCCTGGAGCTCCTCGGACACGTCCCGGGTTTTCTGGCGGGAGGAAACGCGGACGTCCCGCAGGGTGAAGGCCCCCTGGCCGCTCACCTGGACGCTGGCCGTGTCCGTTGCAGCGGGAAGGTCGGCGAAGAGCAGGATGTTCTCGCCCTTTTCCAGGGAGACTTCCGCGCGCCGGGTGACCAGGGCGCGATCCGCGTAGACCGTCACCTTCAGAACCCGGGAGGAAACGGCTTCCTGGGCGGCCAGGGAGCCGGCCGCCGCCAGGAGAAGGACGGCGACAAGACAGGTTCGCTCACGCATCGATTTACCTCCGGCTTCGGGCGATATCCCCCGGGATGCTCCTTCCCGTGCATCGGAAAGGTCCGCGGGGGCCGCCCAAGTACAGAAACCATTACTCCCGGCGCCCCGTTACGCGGAACTTTATCGTCCGGGTCCCGCCTCGTAGAATCTTCGCAGGGCGGCGGTCATGAAATCGTGGTCGTAGGCTCCCGCCGTCTCTCGGATCGAGTGCATGGCCAGGACCGGCGAACCCACGTCCACGGTCCGCATTCCGGTCATGGCCGCGGAGAGGGGGCCTATGGTGGAGCCCGGCGCCATGTCCGCGCGGACGGAAAATTTCTGGCAGGGCACGGCGGCTTCCTCGCACCAGGCGCGGAACCGGGCCTCGGATTCCGCGTCCGTGGCGTACTTGAAGTTGGCGTTGGCTTTTATCGCCGGGCCCCCGTTCAGCGCCGGGGAGTAGGCATCGTCGTACTTCTCCGGGAATCCCGGGTGCCAGCCCTGGGCCGCGTCCACGGAGACGCAGAAGGAGGCGGCCAGGGTTCGGAGAAACTCCTCGGGGCCGCAGCCGGAGAGGGAACAGACCCGGGAAAGGACATCCCGCAGGAAGAGCCCGTCCGCGCCCTGTTGGGTACCGGAGCCTATCTCCTCGTTGTCGAAAAAAACCGCGGCCTGGGCGTGGGCCGACGGGCCGGCCGCGCAGAAAGCCTGAAGGACCGCGTGGCAGCCGGCCAGGTTGTCGATGCGCCCGGAGTGGATCAGCTCCTCGTCCCGGCCCAGGAGCAAGGCGGGCCCGGAATCCACGAAGAACAGCTCCGCGCCGAGTATGTCCCTCGGTTCGATCCCCAGGCTTCTCGCTACGGACTGGAGGATCCAGGGATTGTCCCCCTCCTTGGGCCTGCGGTCCGGGAGGGGCGCGGCCACCAGGGCCGGAAGGTTGTTCTGTACGTTGTACTCGAAGCCCTTGTTGACCTCCCGGTTCAGGTGTATGGCGAGGTTCGGAATAACCGCGACGGGTCCGGAAGGATCGACGAGCCGGAGGCCGACGCCCCCGCCGGGCTTCCGAACCGCCGCCCGGCCGGCAAGGGCCAGGGGCCGGTCGAGCCAGGTCGAGAGTATGGCCCCCCCGTAGACCTCCACGGCCGCCCTCTCGCCCGCGGCGTGCCGCAGCACCTTTTCCGGGCGCACCCGGAGGGCCGGGGCGTCCGTATGGGCGCCGGCCAGGGCGAATCCGGACTCCGGGAGCGGGGAGCTCCCCGTCCGGAACGCTACGATCCCCGAGCCGTTCCGGGACACGTAGTAGGTTTTCCCGGGCTCCATCCTCCAGGCTTCCCGCTCCTCCAGGGGCAGGGCTCCCCGGGAACGGAGGGCCGCCGCGATCGAGGCCGCGGCGTGGAACTGGGTGGGGGACGCGTCGATGAAATCGCAGAGGCTTCGGGCGGAGACGGCGGGCATGGCACCTCCTCAAGGCTCCGGTAGAATCCTATCACCCGCCCGGGAAGCTGGCAAGGAAGGGCGCGGGTCCGGACGCGCCGCCCGGGAAGGCGGGAATCCGGACGGACTGGAAGCCGGCCGCTCTACGGCTCCCGGACGTGCTCCCGCTTTTCCCGGCGGGGGAAGGCTGGATACCGCGTGGAAGTAGGACCGGACCAGGACGGCGCGCACCTCTCCCGCCAGGGCGAACAGGTCTTGCCGGGGTCCCGAGGCCTCCCGGAGGAGGAGTTCCCGGACAGCATCCGGCGCGTATCCGCGGCGGCGTACCAGGTGCTTCACCCGGAGGAAGGCCAGGACCTCCGTCTCGGAGTACGTCCGCCGGCCCGATTCGCTCCTCCGGGGAGACAGCTGAGGGATGACACGCTCCCAATACCGAAGGACGTGGGCCTTTTCGCCCAGGAGGCTTTCCAGCTCCCCCATCGAGTAGGAGCGCACGGCCCTATTTCCGGTCCGCTTTCCAGGACGAGGAGCCTCGGAGCTCCAGGAAGACGGGTATCTGCGGGAAACCCAGGTCGGAGCGTATGCGGTTCTTCAGGTACGCCGCGTAGGACTCCCCCACCGCGTCGGGACGGCTCGCGAAGAAGATGAACTTCACGGGATTGACGCCGGACTGCACCGCGTAGCGCAACTTGAAGCGGGTCCTGGGCCCGACCGGGGGCGGGTAGGACTCCACCCAGGACTCCACGGCTCGGTTCAACGCCCCCGTCTCGACCTTTCGGGTGAGTTGTCCGAAAAGGGCCAACAGGGTGTCCAGGAGCTTGGGAACTCCCTGCCCCTCCCGGGCGGACAGGGCGAGGACCGGCGCCCAGGCCATCTGACCGAAGAAGTATCGGAGCTTGTCCCGGGCCGCCTCGAAGGAGTTCTTCACGTCGGGCATCTGGTCCCACTTGTTGAGGGCGAAGACGATACCCCGGCCTTTTTCCACGGCCAGGGCCGCGATCTTCTTGTCCTGGTCCGTTAGGCCCTCCCGGGCGTCTATCATGAGGACGACCACGTCGCAATCCTCGATGGTGCGTATCGCGCGGTTCACCGAATAGTACTCGACATCCTCGCGGACCTTCTTCTTCCTCCGTATGCCCGCCGTGTCCAGGAGGGTTATCCTGCGGCCCTTCCAGGTAGCGGAGCCCTCCACGACGTCCCGGGTGGTCCCCGCGGTCTCGCTGACGAGGGACTTCTCCTCCCCCAGGAGCCGGTTGAGGAGGGTGGACTTTCCGGTGTTCGGCTTTCCCAGGATGGCCACGCGGACGTCCTCGTGCACGTCCTCCTCCCGAACGACCCGGGAGAAGTCCAGGCGCCCCAAAATGAGTTCCTCGAGCTCTCCCACGTTGCGGCCGTGCTCCGCGGAGACCGCTACCAGGTCCCGGAACCCCAGGCTCGCGAAGCCGTATCCCAGCGCGTCCCTCTCCGGGCTGTCCGTTTTATTGACCACCAGGATGACCTTGTCCGCGTGCCGCCGGAGGCGCTTCGCCAGATCCTCGTCCTCGGGCGTCCGGGTTGTCGCGTCCACCAGGAAAAGCACGAGGTCCGCCTTCTCCAGTGTGGCCGCGCTGCGGTCCGAAACCAGGTCGTTGATGGAGGACCTCTCCAGGGTGATCCCTCCGGTATCCACGAGAAGTACGGGCGCGGGGGCGCCGTCCAGGAGGCACTGGGCGTCCACGGGATCCCGGGTGACCCCGGGGATGGGATCCGTGATGGCCCGCCGCGTGCGCAGGAGGCGGTTGAAGAGCGTGGACTTGCCCACGTTCGGCCTTCCGGCTATCACCACGACGGGAAGGTTGCGGTACCGTATCCGCGCGCTGGCTTCCGGGACTTCCCGGGGGGTGTCATCCTGCATGTCGTCCTTGCCGGTACGGGCGGGCTTTTTCGCCCCGGCCCCCGGGGTTTTTCCTTCCGAGCGGTTCACCGTAGGGTGCCCGCCTCGGGATCGATGCGTTCCCGGAGGTGCTTTTCCACTTCCGTGGCCGATCCCATGGCCAGCACTTCCGCGGCCAGCTCGGCCGC
>CAYTYG010000243.1:3260-5127 GCA_964441515.1 uncultured Treponema sp. | reverse complement strand
GGCGGGTATCCGGGCCAGCTCCCGGTGTATCTCCCGGCTGTCCCGGAACTCGGGGTCCGACCGGTAGAAGATGACCACGAAGGCCCCGTCTCTCCCCGTCTCGTTCGTCAGGGTGAAGGCGATCCGCGTCCCGACGGCCGCGGGGATCCGGTCCGTATAGGTCGAGCGCGCGGCGGGGATGGCGAACCCTATATCCGCCACGGGGACCTCGTCCGCCGCTTCCACGGGGGCCCCTTTCGGGGCGGGGGCTTCCCCGGGGGCGGAGGCGGACTCGGATCCGCCGGATTTTCCGGCCGCGGGGGTTCCGGCCGCGGGCTTGGCGGAAGACGCCTTGCCGGGGGAAGCCGGCCCCTCGGACGCGCCGGAGCCCAGGAAGGACCGCGCGGCTATCATACGCCGAGGGAAATACGAGTCCGTCGGCGGAGAGACGATCACCCCCGTCCGGGGTCCCTCGGATACGGCGTGTATGACGGACCCCTCCCCCAGGTGGATGGCCACATGGCTGGGCGCCCCCCCCACGGTGTCGTAGACGAATACGTCCCCGGGCTTGGCTTTCTTGGGGTCTATGGGAAAACCCGCCGCGAAGATGCCGCGGGAGCTCCGGGGCAGGACGATCCCCGCGGCCTCCCGGTAGACGTAGCGCACGAATCCCGAGCAGTCGAAGGCCCGGGAAGATTCCGCGCCGTACATGTAGGGCACCCCGCGGTACTTGGACGCGGCGTCCAGGATGCGCCGGCGCAGCTCCTCCTCGGAAGCCTGGGCGAAGGCGCAGGAGGCCCCGGCCAGCAGGAAGGCCAGGACCGCCCAACGCCGCAGAAAGTTTAGGCTCACGAGATGCCCGTCAGGGCCTTGATGTACTGGAGCCGTTCGAAATCCCCGGGGTCGCGGCTGTTGAAGCGGGAAAGCCTTCCCCGGATCTCTTCGAGGCCGGACGCCTTTTCCCCGTCCATCCACGCTTCCATGCCGTCCAGGATCTTCCGGAGGACTCCGAAGCCCTGCTTGTAGACCGCGGAGCAGACCTGGAAGGCGCGCGCCCCCGCCAGGACGAGGCGGAGAGCCGCCTGGGCGTCGTGGACTCCCGTGGACCCCACGAGGTCGCAGGGGACTCTGCCGTACAGAAGGGATATCCACCGGAGGCTCTCGTGGTAGTCGTCCGGCTTGCTGTGGCTGGGTCCCGGTACGAGCTTGAGGGTTTCCAGGTCTATATCCATGCGGAAGAAACGGTTGAACAATACGATCCCGGAGGCGCCCGAAGAGCTGAGCCGGGAGGCCAGGTTCAGGAGGTTCGTGAATCCGAGCCCCAGTTTCACGGAGACCGGAAGCCCGGACGCCGCCTTCGCGGAACGGACGATCTGGACGACACGGTCCTCCACGCTGCTCCCCGTTTCGTCCGGGGATGTGGAAAGGAAGCTTATATTGAGCTCCAGCGCGTCCGCCCCGGAGGAACCGATCTGCTGGGCAAACTCCGTCCACCAGAGGCTCCCGACGCAGTTGACGCTGGCGATAACGGGTATGTCCGCCTCCGACTTGGCGTTCCGGATGAGGGCAAGGTATTCCCCCGCCCCCGCGTGCATGCCCATTTTCATGTACGCTTCCACCTCGGGATGCGCCCTCGCGGCGACCTCCCCCGGGGTGGAGATGTCCGACCGGAGCTGTTCCTCGAAGAGGCTCTTGAGAACGACGGCCCCCGCCCCGGCCTCCGCGGCCTTTTTTACACCCTGGGGGGTGGAAACCAGCCCGGAGGCTCCTACGACGATCGGGTTCCGCACGGGAATGCCGAGATAGGTGGTACGCAGATCCGCCATGACCGCTCCTTTCGAGTTTCCGTATTATCCAGAAAATACTATACATCTTGTCCGGGGAAAAC
>CAYTYG010000243.1:0-3250 GCA_964441515.1 uncultured Treponema sp. | reverse complement strand
GCCCTCCTCGAGGGCGGCGTCGATGATGCGCCGCGAGAGGCTTCCCGGGAGCGGCAGGGGGGGATGGTCGTCCCGGCCGTACCACCCCGCCTCCGCTATCTCCACCCCGTCCGGGGCCAGTTCCCCGGAAACCCAGTCCGCGGAAAAGCCCACCATGAGGGAGTCCGGGAAGGGCCAGGGCTGGGAGCCCAGGTAGCGGATGTTCCCGACGCGAATGCCCACCTCCTCCCGTACTTCCCGGGCTACGCACTCCTCGAAGCTCTCCCCGGGCTCCACGAAGCCCGCAAGGACGCTGAAGATCCCGCCCCGGAACGCGTTGTTCCGGGCGAGGAGGATGCGTCCTCCCTTACGGACCAGGGCCAGCACAGCCGGGGATAACCGGGGATAGGTCACAAGCCCGCATTTCGGACAAAACCGGGCCGTCTCGTCCGGCTTGTCCCCCTGGGGGGAACCGCAGCGACCGCAATACCCCGAAGAGGCCCTCCAGTTGAGGAGGGACAAGGCCCGAAGCGCGGGGCCCAGATCCCCGGGACCCGAAGCCCCCAGGACTCCGCGGAACGCCGCCCAGGAATAGCCCTCCGGGGCCGGGGTCTCCGGGGCCAGGGAGAGGACCCGGGGCGGCGGAATCGCCTCCGCGCAGGAATCCGTTCCCGGGACCCGCAGGGGGAAGGAGTCCAGGAGGCGGGGATCCGCCCCTTCGGCCCCCGGGGGGAAAGGATCGAAGTCCAGGGGGCGGACGGGGCCGTCCCCGGAGTACAGCACTTCGGGGCCCCGAAAAGCGTACCAGCGATGCGAGCCGTCGATCCGCGCGGAAGCCGGGTTTCCCATGTCCATCCTCGAAACGGTGGCAAATAAAGTATCCGATCCCACGGCGTGCCTCCGCCGCCCCGCTATTCCAGGAGCCCGGCGGCCGCGAGCATGCCGGACGGCTTTTCCCGTTCCGCCTCCGGCAGGGCCGCAACCAGGGCCTTCGCCAGGTCCTTGTCGGAAAACTTGGCGTCCAGGGCCCGCTTCAGGGCTTCCAGCCCTCCCGCGGAATCCCCGGCCACGACAAGCCGTATCCGGGCAAGCCGGAACCAGGCGTCCGCGTCGGAGTCGTCCGCCTTGACGAGGGCCGCCCAGTCCTCCAGGGCCAGCGCGAAGAGCTCCCCTTCCTCCCGCAGCCGGGCCCGTACCCGTATAACCTGGGCGTCCTCGGGCTTCCGGGACAGGTACGCCGAAAGGAGGGTCTCGGCGGCCTCCTTCTCCCCGCTCCTCGCCTCCAGAAGTGCGAGCCTCCGCAGGACCGCGTCGTCCGACGGGTCCACGGTATAGAGTTCCCGAAGGATGGCGACGGCCTGGAGGTCCCGGCCGATCCTCTCCTGCAGGAGCGAGACGTTCTTCAGGGTGGCGGCGTCGTGGGGATTGAGTTCCGCGGCCCGTTCGTAGACCTCCAAGGCGGACTCGTCGTCCCCGGACAGGTGGAAGGAGTAGGCTTTCAGGCTGATCAGGCGCACGTTGTCGGGATCTTCCTCCAACAGCCCCTCCAGGACATCCCGGGCCCGGGCGTAAGAGCCCGTCTCTATCAGGGCTCGAGCGAGGTTGTAGGAGGCCGCCACGAGCTGACTGTCATACCGCAGGGCTTTCTCGTAGGCGGCCCCGGCCTTGTCCCACTTCCCCATCTCCAGCCATGCGTTCCCGATTTCATAGTAGTCCAGGGCCAGGCCATGGGCGGCGGTGGAGGCGCAGGAGGGTATCAGCAGGACCGCGGACAGGACGAGCGCCGCGGCCCGGGCTTTCGCGGCCGAGCGGCCGCCCGTCCCCGCCCGGGAGCCTCTCCCGGGATGCGCCGGGTTCCTTCTCAGCGCCGTAGAACCATCTCCTCTATCGTACGGATCTGGGAGCGGTAGAGGTTGGCGATGTTGGATCCGTAGTCCGCGATGAGCTGGAGCATGTCCCTGGGGCGCTCGTGCTCGTCCATTCCGTTGACCCGGTCGCCCGCGTCCCCCAGCCCGGGCATGATGTAGGCCATCTCGTTCAGGACCGGGTCCATCCAGAGTGTGTAGACCGTAGCCTCCGGAATGGCGCGCACCACCCGCAGGGCGCCCTTGAGGGCCGATATGACGTTGAAAACCTTGATGGACCGGGGCTTGACGCCCAGGTCCAGGAGGTACTTCACCACGGTCACCAGGGAACCGCCCGTGGCGTTCATGGGGTCCGCGAACAGGAGGTCCTTGCCGTCCAGGTCCTCGGTGCGGAAGTACGAACGGTCCAGGTCCAGGATGTACTCCATGTTGTTCTCAACCTTGGTGTCGTCCCTTGAAATCTTGAAGAGGGCGAAGGGCGTCACGTAGCCCGAGGAGGAATACTCCTGGATTTCCTTGGAGAGGATCATGGAGGGCAGCAGGGCGCCCCGGAGCATCACGCACATGACCGTGTTCTCGATCCTGTCGTCGATGTTCGGAATCTTGTGGACCGCGTAGTTCTGCACCGGGATCGTCACGGGCGTGGACACGATGAGATGGTTCTTGTTTTCGCTCCGGGCGCCGCCGAAGGCCAGGTTGAAGAGGAGCTCGTAGGCCCGCTGGATGTAGTAGACGAACTCGAACCGCTGGGTGCGGGCGTCCCGGAGCTTCGCTATGAGGCGGCTGGCCTCCCCGTGGTTTTCCGAGGGTGTGACGAAGGAATAGACCTGGGCCCGGCTCTCGGCCTTGCAGACCTCCTGCATGGCGCCGCCCATGCGGTTATACAGGTCTATAAGGGTTTTTTCTTCCCGCTTTCGCTCCTCGGAACTCTTGGCGTGGGACAGGATGTTGAAGCTCACCATGGCCTGGCGGTAGAGGGCGTCCAGCTTTCCGAGGAAGGACTGGTCCTCCTCCGTCAGGTATCCGTCCAGGTCCTGGGCCTTCAGGATGACCCGGTTCATAGAATGACTTCGCCCATGGAACCGTTGCCGATGCCCACGGCGTTGCCCTCGTCGAAGTCCAGGTGGCACTCCAGGGCGTAGGAGGGATTCACGCGGCAGACCACGTTCTCGAACACGGCGGCCCGCTCGGCTCCCGCCCGGAGCTTGACGATCTGCTTGTCCTTGACCCCGAAGCGCTCCGCGCTGGCGGGATCGAAGTGGATATGCCGCTTGGCGACGATGAGGCCCTGGGTCTTCTTGACCGACCCCTTGGGCCCGACGATCTCGAAGGCCGTGGTGCCGTCCAGCTGGCCCGACTCGCGGCACGCGATCTGCTTGAAGCCCAGCTTGAAGGTGTCGCTGGCC
>CAYTYG010000242.1:0-5148 GCA_964441515.1 uncultured Treponema sp. | reverse complement strand
ATCCCCGATGGCGAATACCACGGAGATTACGAGCACGGCGGACAATGCGGACATGGAAGGGCCTCCTTATCGTTCCGGCATTCTTCCATGCCTTCCCGTTTCTCCGGGAAAGAACGGTCCGCAATTTATACCATGCAACGGTTTTTTTTTACTACGTTCCTTTCCCCTTTTTTTCTTAAATGGAGAAGGGAGCCGAGCCCGGACCTCGCTTCCGGACCCGGTTTCCCCCGGTCACGCCTCCCCGATGGGCTCCAGGTGTGCCTGGAAATGCCGGAGGATGGCAGGTTCCCAGACGATCCGGTAGCCCCGCCGCAGGGACGGCGCCCTCTTCTGTATGGCCAGGAGCGCCTCGGCCACGATGTCCAGGTGGGCCTGGGTATAGACCCGGCGGGGTATGGCGAACCGGGTGAACTCGAAGTCCGCCCGCAGCTGCTCCCGGGTGTCGGGGTCGTTGCCGAGCATGAAGGAGCCTATGTCGCAGGTCCGGATGCCCGCTTCCTTGTAGAGCTCCACCGCCAGGGTCTGGGCGGGGAACTCGTTGTAGGGTATGGAGGGAAACATGCGGGCCGCGTCGACGAAGAGGCCGTGGCCGCCCACGGGGGCCTGGTACGCGATCCCGGCGTCGTCCAGGCGGGACGCCAGGTACTCCAGCTGGCCGATGCGGTACTCCAGGAAGGATTCGTCCAGCCCCTCGTAGAGGCCGATAGCCAGGGACTCCAGGTCCCGGCCGGACAGGCCCCCGTAGGTGATGAAGCCCTCGTAGCTGATGCAGTTCGCCTTGATCATCGGAATCAGGGGCGATTTTTCGTCCTTTACTCCGATGAGGCCGCCCATGTTGACGATGGCGTCCTTCTTCGCGGACATGGTGAACATGTCCGCGTAGGAGAACATCCTGGCCACGATCTCCCGGATGGAGAGGCCGCGGCAGGACGCTTCCCGGCGCTGGACGAAGAAGGCGTTCTCCGCGAAGCGCGCGGCGTCTATGTCCAGCGGTATGCCGTACTTGCGGCAGACCCGGGAGACTTCTTCCATGTTCTCCAGGGATACGGGCTGGCCGCCGGCTGAGTTGTTGGTGATGGTCATTACCACGAGCCTGACGTTCTGGGGGCCCAGCTCCCGGATCAGCTCCTCGAGCCTCGGGACGTCCATATTGCCCTTGAAGGGGGCGCGGCGGGACGGGTCCTTCGCCTCCGGGACGACGCAGTCGACGGCCCGCGCCCCCGCGAGCTCCACGTGGGCCCGGGTCGTGTCGAAGAACATGTTGGAGATCGCGTACTTCCCTTTGCCCAGGAGGATGGGGAAGAGCACCTTCTCCGCCGCGCGGCCCTGGTGGACGGGCTGTATATACCCGTAGCCGAAGATGTCCTTTCCGGCCTCCATGAGCTTGAAGTAGCTGGACGCCCCTGCGTAGGCCTCGTCCCCCGCAAGGACCCCGGACCACTGCTCCTGGCTCATCGCGTTGGTTCCCGAGTCCGTCAGGAGGTCTATGTAGACATCCTCGGCCTTCAGGTTGAAGAGGTTGTACCTCGCCTCCGCTATCTTCCGATTCCTTTCCTCCCGGCTCAGGGTGCGGATCCTCTCGATCATCTTGATCCGGAAGGGTTCCGGTACATAGGGGATTGCCATTTTTGTCCCTCCTTCGCTTTCGATCATCCCGAGCCCATGCTTCGGTTTCTTCTGTACTAACATGCCATGTCCCCGGGGTCAATAAAAAAGTATTGTAGTAAGAAAAAAATATTATTAACAAGGATAAACCGAAAGTAGGGGCGTCTCCGCGTTGCGGCGGTCCGAAGACTGTGGTACATATGACGCATGAACCAACGGATGGTGACGCAATACTCGGCCCTGGTCTCCTTCCTCGGGGAAGTGCTCGGACCGGACTACGAGATCGCCCTCTACGACCTCAGCGGAAAGTCCGCCTCCATCGTCGCGATAGCCCACGGGGACATCAGCGGGAGGACCATAGGCGCCCCCCCCACAACCAAGGCCCTGGAGATGCTCGCGGAGCGGAAATACGAGCGGACCGAGTACGTCGTCAACTACAGCGGGCTCTCGGAGGACGGCAAGACCCTCCGGTCCTCCAGCTTCTTCATCAAGGACGCGGACGGAAAGCCGGTCGGCATGCTTTGCGTCAACTTCGACGACAACCGGTACTCGGACATCGCCGCCAAGGTCCTCCGGCTCTGCCATCCCGACGAGTTCGTGGAACGGACGATCGCCACCATCCATCTCCCCTCGGAAGGGACGGACGAATCGGAGCGCTTCCCCAACTCCATGGCCGCCGTCACGGAGAGCGTCATCGGCGAGGCGGTCGCGACAAAGGGCGTAGCCGTTGAGCGGCTTACCCAGGAAGAGAAGATGGAGATCATCGGGGTGCTGCGGAGGAAGGGGGTATTCCTCCTGAAGGGCGCGGTCAGCCACGTGGCCGCGGTCCTGAAGAGCTCCGAGGCCAGCATCTACCGGTACCTCAGCAAGATGGAGAAGACGAGAAAATAGACTAGCCCCCGGGAGGGGCTTCCCGTACCTCCCGCCCTTGCGGAGGCGCCCCGGCCGGAATAGAGTGTTCCCATATGGAAGAAATCCCCTGGGAAAAAGCCGCGGAAACGGCCCGGACGCTCTGCGGGATCGACGAGGCGGGGCGGGGCCCCCTCGCGGGGCCCGTGTGCGCCGCGGCCGTCGTCCTGCCCGAGGACTTCCCCGTGGAGATCCTAGCGGACTCCAAGGTCCTTACCCCCAAGCGGCGGGAATACGCGGCGGCCGTCCTGCGCGAGCGCGCCCTGGCCTGGGCCCTGGGCTGGGCGGACCCCGGGGAGATAGACCGGGTGAACATCCTGCAGGCCACGATGCGGGCCATGGAGCGGGCCTACGCGGCTCTGGGGCGGGCGGCGGACCTGGTGCTCGTGGACGGGAACCGGACGCCGAACCTGGAATGCCCGTGCAAGTCCGTGGTTCGCGGCGATTCCCTGGTTCCCGCCATCATGGCCGCCTCCATCCTGGCGAAGACCGCCCGGGACCGGGTCATGGAACGCTACGACTGGCTCTATCCCGAGTACGGGTACGCCCGCCACAAGGGGTATCCCACCCGGGACCATCGGGAGGTCTGCCGTTCCCTGGGGCCCTCCCCCATACAACGGCGGACCTTTCGCGTCTGAATTTGACCCGGGCCTCACCGTGGAGGACGCGGAGCAGGGCTCTTTTTAGGAGGGATGGGATTCGACGAAGAGCCGCGAAAGCAGGTCGGGGAAAAACGGGGCGTCCGACAAGCCGGTAGCTTGTCGGACGCCCCCCGTGTTTTTTCCCGTTACGGCGCGGCCGCGGCGGAGTCCATCTTGCCCAGGATCTCGTCCACCCGGGCCGCGTAACGGTCCGGGGCCTCCGCCTTGGCCTTGGCCAGGTAGGTCCGGGCGTCGTCGAAGCGGTTCACCGCGTAGGCGTTGAGCCCCAGGGCGAAGTTCGTGGTGGCCGGATCGCAGCCCAGCTGGAGGGCGGTCTTGTAGTAATACTCGGCCATGTCGAACTTGTTCCCGCCGTAGGAAAGGAGGCCCAGGTAGTAGTAGGGGATGTAATTCCCCTCGTTCTTGGTGAGGGCTTCCGCGAAGACGGCTTCCGACTCCTCCACCTTCTTCTCGCCGTAGAGCCGTACGCCCTCCTCCACCAGCTCCGCGAAGGTCTTGCGGTTCCCCAGCCAGGCCAGAAAGTCCTCCTGCGCCGCCTTTCCGTTGTGCCAGCGGCGGAAGAGCTCCAGCACGATGCACTGGTTATCCTCCAGGCCGGCCGCGGGGGACAGGGCGGACAGGGAGTCCCAGAGGAATCTCGTATACCTAGGATTGTCCCCGTCCAGGAGGAAGGAGACGAATCCCCAGGACTGGGGATAGAAGACGTCCAGGGAGGAGGAGGCCTTTTCCGGGCTTGCGGACAGGAGGGCCTCCACGGCAAAGAGCTTGCTCGAGTTCTGCAGGGCCTTCAGCGTCTCCAGCCACGCGGTGTTCTCCGCGAAGATAACCCTGCCCGCGGACGCGTCCCAGGCGGCCCGCTCGTAATAGACGGCGAACCCCTCCCGGATCCAGAGGGGAGGGTTCGGGATGAAGGCCTTGAGGTACTGGACGAAGGCCTGGTGCGCCAGGGAGGCGGAGAAATCCGCGCTCTCCTTCTCGAAGATCAGGAGCTCCGAACGCTCCGGGGTAGGGTAGTGAAGGTAGACGAAATCGCCCTTGGTTTCCCCGACGATCTGCTTGAGGTACGCGTCGAAACCCTCCTTATTCCGGAAGGCCCGCACGGTGAGGCGGCCGGGGAGCGAGGCCGGGTCGAACCGCATATCCTCCTCGAAAAGGGCGAACAGGCCCTCCAGGGTTTTGGCAAGTTCGTCCGCGCGCTCCTGCCCCTCCTCGGCCCAAACGATGTAGTGGTCCGACTTCGTCTGGGAGAAGGCGGCCTCCTGGCCGGAAAGCCCGGATACGACGATCAAGGCCGCGAAAACCGCGGCGAGCAGCCTTTTCATACATCCTCCCTGCAGATTCTGGGAAGTAATTCTAGACCGGGCAAGGCGCTTTGTCAAACGTCGGCTGGGGCGTCCCTCCGGGCCCCGGAGGGAACGGCTACTGGGCCGCGAACCTGTCCACCACGATGTTCACCTCCTCGATCAGGATGCCGGTGAACCGTTCGATGTTGTCGATCACGTACTGCTGGAGGTGGTGGATGTTGCCCGACAGCTGGGTCCCGAAGGGGACTTCCAGGGCCAGGGTAAGCCGGTAGCCCTGGGAGTCGGACTTCACCGTGATTTTTTTGATCCGCACCTGATCGTTGAACTCGTTCACGCAATGGATGACCATCTGGGAGAGGGCCGCCTCCGAGATGGCCACGCGGCCGCGCTTGGAGAACTCGGGACGGACCACGGATTTCCCGTAGACCTTGGGGGCTGAGATGGCCCGGGTGCCCAGGTTCTTCTGGAGGAAGACCCGCACGGAGTCGTAGAAAATCCGGGGATAGCTGCGCTTGATCTCGATCGCGGGGACGGGGATCACGTGCTTGCCCTCGACCTTCCGGGTGCGTATGGCCTTCTCGATCTCCTCGGTGGAGGCGATGTCCTCGATCTTGATCACCTTGGAGGGGTGGGGGAGCTGGAGCCGTTCGGCGATCTTCTGGGTCATC
>CAYTYG010000241.1:3139-5165 GCA_964441515.1 uncultured Treponema sp. | reverse complement strand
GTCCCCGGAGATCCTGGGAAACTCCATCACCATACTCCTGAACGGAGACGACGAGGACGAGATCGCCCGCCTTTCCAGGACCGCCCGGGACCTCCGCAAAGAGAATCCCTTCGGACTCTACCAGATCGTGCTCTATTCCAATACCCGGATCCCCGGGGAGAACGTGCAGAGGAAAATAGCGGACGCCTTCATCGAGCCCGACCACTGGTATGAGCTCTCGAGGATCTACTCCCTGGATCCCCAGCGCTCCTTCCAGACCCGGGTGTTCTTCGCGACGAAAAAACCGTCCCTGGCCGTCACCGCCCTGCGGGACGCCCAGGACCTGGAGACCATTTTCGTGCTGGACGCCAAGCCGGACCGGGGGTGGGAACGCGTTTTCGACGCCATGCCGTTCCTGGCCTTCGACCGGGACACCGTGCCCTTCGGCCTGCTCTATGACGCGATGAACGCCTACCGGTCGTACCCGGACCTCCTGATCGAGGCCCCGGAGGATATCTGGTGAGGCGGGTTCCCGCCCCTTCTCTGCGGTATGGCGGTTGATCCGGTCTTTTCTTAGTAATTCGCCCGCAGGTCCACCTTGGTGCCGCAGGTGCCCGTCCGGACCCACTCCTCGACGTTTTCCAGGGTCTGGGATACGTTTCTTTCTGCGGATTCCCAGGTTGAGCCCGCTACGTGGGGGGACAGGATTACGTTCGGGAGCTCGTGGATCGGGAACCGAGAAGGGCTGCCCTCCGTCTCTCCCTTCGGGGGATAGACGTACCAGGTGTCGATGGCCGCTCCGACCAATACCCCGTCCGCGAGGGCGCGGTAGAGCCCCTCCTCGTCCACGATGGCGCCCCGCCCGACGTTTACCAGGAACTTGCCCTTCATGGAGGCCAGGAGCTCCCGGGATACGAGGCCTTCCGTCTCCGACGTGAGGGGAAGGGCGACAAAGACGATCTCCGCTTCCCGCACGGCCTCCGCAAGATCGTCCGTAACCCGGTCGAAGTTGGGCGGCGTCCCGTTGGAGATCCTCCGCCGGTACCCCGTGACGGGGCAGTCGAAGGCCTTGAGGAGCCGGGCTAGGCTTTTGCCGATGGCCCCGGTTCCCAGGACGGCGCAGGGTTTTCTGTGGATCGAGTGCCAGAAATCCTCGTGTCCCTTGCCCACCCAGAAGCCGTGCCATTTCCCCCGGGCCAGATCGTTGTGGAACTCAATTACCCGCCCGTAGAAGGCCAAGGTCAGGGCCAGGGCGAGTTGGGCGACGCTCTCCGAGTTGCCGTGGCAGTTGAAGACGTCGACCTTTCGCTCCAGGAGCAGGTCCGCCGGAAGGTGGTTGACCCCGACGAAGGGCACGAAGACCGCCCGGAGCTTTACCGCGGCCTCCAGATACTCCCGGGGCATGGGATTGGCCACGACGGCGTCCAGGCCGGCCATTTCGGAAAGGCACCGCTCGGGGTCCGCGACGAATTGGACGTCCGGGAGCTTCGCGGCGAGCTGCTGGATCCCTTCTCGCCAGGCTTTGCCGGGGGGCAGGTAAAAACCGATCTTCACGGGTTCCTCCTGGAAGCGGCCCGCCCTGTACGGAAAACCGGACGGCCGGGCCGAGTGTTGGCTTCGCTCCTTACTGTAACGGATACCGCCGCGCGGAACAACTGTCGACGTTTCATCCGTCCTGCGATACTATCCATAGAGTATCCGGCCGGCCGCGCCTAGGAGGCGCACGGACCCGGCCGGGATTGGGGTAGATATGCAGAACCGAACGCTCCGTGCCGCAGGGCTTTCCGCGATCCTCGCCTTGCTGGCCGCCTGTTCCTCGGCCCCCCCGCCCCCGGCCGTGGAGGAAGCCCCGCCCGAGCCGAAGGACCCCGACGTAGCCGCCCTTGTGCGAGGGGGGGATATTGCGGCCCTGCGGGACCTGGGCAAGGGCCGCTCCCTGATCAACACCCCGGACGCGAACGGGAGCTACCCCCTGCATGCGGCGGCCGTCCTGTCCTCGCCGGAGATGGCGGACCTGCTCCTGGATCAGGGAGCGGATCCCAATCCC
>CAYTYG010000241.1:0-3129 GCA_964441515.1 uncultured Treponema sp. | reverse complement strand
CCCGGGGGCGCACGCCCCTGCGGCTGGCGATGGAGGCCAATGCCCTTGCGACCGCCTCGCTCCTGGCTTCCCGGGGCGGGGACGTCTTCCTCGCGGATTCCTCCGGCGTATCCCCCCTGGACGACGCGCTGGTCAAGGGTCCGGAAAGCCTGAACGTCATAGTCCGGACCGAAAACGTCAACTCCGCCGGAGCCGACGGCAGGACCGCCCTGCACGCGGCCTGCGACCGGCTCCTCCTCCCGGCCGTTTCCTACCTCCTCACCCTGGACCCCGACCTCTCCCTGCGGGACGGAGCGGGCCGGACGGCCCTGGATTGCGCCCTTCTGCACCCCGACCGAAAGGAGAGCGCCCAGATCGCCCGGATCCTCGTGCTGAAGGGCGCCGTCCCGGGCTTGGGGGATTTCTCCTGGTTCATCCTGGCGGCCCGTAGCGGCGACTGGGCGCGGCCCCGCTTCACCGGGGGGGACACGGTTCTCCACAGGTCCGTCCGGGAGGGCCTCCGGGGATTCGTGGAGTTCTTCCTGGACGAAAAGGTCCCCGCGGATCTCAAGAACGCGGCGGGCGCCACGAGCCTGCACGAGGCCGTGCGCTCCGGCCGCTTCGATATCGCCGAACTCCTCCTCTCGCGGGGGGCCAACCCCAACGCCGCCGACGGCTTCGGGAATACGGCCCTCCACATAGCCCTGCCCGAGGAAGGGCGCCGGGAGGGGGTGGAGCTCCTTCTGCGCTATAAGGCCGACCCCTCCCTCAAGGACCGGAGCGGGAACACTCCCCTGCACATCGCCGTGGCGCTGGGTTATCCCACGGAGACCGCCCCCCTTTTCCTGGACGCGGGGGCGTACGCGGATTCGGCCAATGCGGAAGGCGATACCCCCCTGGCCCTGGCCGTTCGCAAGCTGCGGCCGGACTGGAGCCGGTTCCTGGTGGAAAAGGGCGCCAACGTCTTCGCCCGGAACAGCACCGGAATGACGCCCCTGGGCGCCGCCCTGAACATCGGGCCCGAGGCCGTCGACCCGCTCCTGATACCCGCCACCCTGCGCTCCCGGGACGACTCGGGGAACGGGCTCCTGCATGGGGCCGTCCTCCTTCGGGCGATCCCGGAGACGCTGAAACTGATGATGGAGCGGGGCGTCGAGCCGTCCTGGCGGAACAACGAGGGGGATACGCCCCTGCACATCGCGGTCCGGACGGACCAGGCCGACTCCGCGCTCATCCTGCTTTCGGCCGGGGCGGACATATACGCGGCCAACGTGAAGGGATCGACGCCCCTCGGCCTCGCCTTGAACGCCCCCCTGAATCCGAAACGCTGGTTCTTCACCGAGGACGTCCTCTCGTCCCGGGACGGGGCGGGAAACACCCCCCTGCACTATTCCGCCTCCGAGGGGCTCGCCCCGGCCTCGGCCTTCCTGATCTCCCTGGGCGCCCTTCCGGACGCGCGCAACGCGGACGGCCAGACCCCCCTGCACGCGGCGGTGCGAAAGGACGCCCCGGAGTGCGTCCGGGTCTTCATAGCCTCCGGCGCGGACTCGTCCGCCCGGGATCTCACGGGAGCCACGCCCCTGCATACGGCGGTCTACTGGAACGCCCGGAAGAGCATGGAAGCCCTTGTCCTGGCGGGAGCCGATCCCAACGCCCGGGACTTCGCGGGGGCCACGCCCCTCTTCGAGGCCGTTCGGCGCCAGGACTCCGACGCCGCGAAATGGCTTTTGAACAGGAAAGCGGATCCCTCCGCGCGCAACGACGCCGGCCGCACGCCCCTGCACGACGCCGCCGCGAACGGCGACCTTCCCATGGTTCAGCTGCTCCTGGCCGCGGGCGCCAACCCGAACGTACGCGGGGACGGCGGTTCGACCCCGCTCCACGAGGCCGTGGCCTCGGACCGCTCCGCCGTGATCACCGCCCTGACGGCCCGGGGAGCCGACATCCATGCCCGCAGCTTTTCCGGGGAAACCCCCCTGACGCTGGCCCTGGTTCGGGGGGGGGACGCCCTGCGGGCCCTTCTCACGGCGAACGTCGTGCGCTCCGTGGACTCCGACGGCCGATCCGTGCTCCGGGTCATCCTGGAGGCCAAGCCCTCGCCGGAGTACGTGGATATAGCCCTGGCGGCGGGAGCCCCTACGGGGGAACGGGACCGGATGGGCGCCACGGCCCTTCACGCGGCGGTGGTCCAGGGGTACGGGGAGATCGCCCGCAGGCTCGTAGCGGGGGGGGCGGACATCTACGCCCGGGACCGGGAGGGCAATACGCCCCTGAACCTGGCCCTGGCCAAGGGCCCGGACTCCCTCGGGTTTCTGGTGGACGGGAGCAACATCAACTCGAAGGATCTCCTCGGCAACCGCCCCCTCCACTACGCGGCGCTGGCCGGGGACCTGCAAGCCGCGGAGTACCTTCTTACCCTGGGCGCGGACAGGTCGGCCCGCAACTCCGCGGGAGACACGGCCGCGGACACGGCCGCCAAGAAAGGGTTCAAGGCCCTGGCGGAAAAGCTTCGGTAAGCGGCCGAGTCGAGGGAGGCCTCAAGGAAACGGCCGCCCCGGGCCGGCTTTACGGCGGGGGGCGGCCGTTTTCGGATATCCCCGATCGCCGGGGAGGCTCCGTCAACTCTTTGGGGAACTCAGCAATGCTCCAGGTATTCCGAGAGCTGCTGGAGTTCCTTTAGCTTCTGGATGGCCTTCTCCTGTATCTGGCGAACCCTCTCCCGGGTGATCCCCAGGAGCTTCCCGGTCTCCTCCAGGGTGCGCGGCCCCTCTCCGTTCAGGCCGTACCTCAGGGTGATGATCGTCATCTCCCGGTGGTTGAGGCTCTTGAGAACGCACCCCAGGGTATCCTGCAACGTCATGGAGAAGACTTCCTCGAAGGGCTCCACCGCGGTCTCGTCCTTGATCAGGTCCGAAAGGTGGGTCACGTTGTCCTCGTCCACCGTGGTGTCCAGGGAAGCCGTCTCCTGGGAGAGCTTCATGATCTCCTTAACCTTCCGGGATTCCATGCCGAGCTTTTCCGCCAGCTCGTCGGGATAAGGGTCCCGGCCCAGCTCCTGTGTGAGCTGCTTGGCCACGAAGTAGCATTTCTTGATGGTATTGAGCATGTGGATGGGGATGCGGATGACCCGCCCCTTGTCTGCCAGGCTCT
>CAYTYG010000240.1:0-5181 GCA_964441515.1 uncultured Treponema sp. | reverse complement strand
CTTGTTGACCGCCGTCAGGCCGCCGAAGCGCTTCACTACGTTTATCGCCCTGAGGATGTCCGAGCTCTCACTCATGGTCGGCCTCCTTGGCTTCGGGCGCCGGGGCGCTTCCGCCCGCCGGGACCGCCCCGTTCGGCCCGTCGTGGGCCTTCAGCTCGCGCTTGCGCCGCGCCGCGGGCAGGATGCCGGCCGGCCGGTAGATCATCATGAGAACCAGGATGATGCCGAACACGAGGCGCTGGTACTTGGACGGATCCAGCTGGTTGGAGAGGTCCTTCCAGTAGAAGTTGATGATGGGGATGTACGCGTCGCTCTGCCTTAGGCGCGACAGGAAGAGCGAGAAGCTCTGGAGCACCTGAAGGTTCAGGATGATGACCACGGAGGATCCTATGATAACCCCCGGTATGCTCCCTATGCCCCCCAGGATCACCATGGTCAGAACGCTGACGGACTGCAGGAAATTGAAGGACTCGGGGGAGACGAAGGTGCGGCTGGCCGCGAAGAGAACGCCCATGGCCCCCGCGAAGGACGCCCCCACCGCGAAGGCGCCCAGCTTGAGCTTGTTGGCCGGTATGCCCATGGCGACGGCCGCCAGCTCGTCCTCCCGCACGGCGGTCCATGCGCGGCCCACCTTGGAGTCGTCCAGGCGGTAGGTGATGACCACCGCGGCGATAACGACCACCAGGGCTATCAGGTAAAAAAGGATGTTGTAGAACTGGTTTTCCGTGACGGGCCGGCCCACCAGGGGCTCGAAGATCCCGTTGAAGAATTTGATGAGTCCCGGCGAGAGCGTCGGCCTCTGTATGGGGGTGATCCCCTGGGGACCGTTCGTCAGGTTGACGGGCTTGTCCAGGTTGTTGGCAAGCTGGCGCACGATCTCCCCGAAGCCCAGGGTGATGATGGCAAGGTAGTCGCCCCGCACCCTTAAGACCGGGAGCCCCAGGATGAGCCCGACCACCGCGGCCACGATGACCCCCAGGAAGATGAACAGATAGAACCAGTCCGCCGCCATGAAGAACTGCGTCCCCGGGGGGGCCGTGCCGGGTATGGCGTGTAGCAGGAAGGGCTGCTGGGAGCCGAAGAAGGCCCACAGGTAGGCGCCCACCGCGTAAAAGGCCATGTACCCGAAATTGAGGAGCCCCGAGAACCCCACCACGATGTTGAGGCCCAGGGCCAGGGCGGAGAAGACGGCGATCTGGAAAATCACTTCCAGGTAGAAGATGTTCCGGGCCCCGAGTATGGGCACCAGGACCACGGCCACGAGCACGGCCAAGCCCAGCTTCGCCCCCTTTTTCATGGGAAGGAAGTACGGAAGGCCTGCGGCCGCGGCGAACACGAGGAACGCCGGTATGGAGCGCGGGCTTGCGTACACCAGGACGAAACCCAGCGCTATGAGGGCCGCCGAGAGTATGTAGGGAGCCTTCCCCCGGGTCGCGAACCGGACGGCGTCCTGGAGGGCCTGTCGTATATTGAGCTTCATCGGGCGCCTCCTTACGCTTTCTGGGAGACCTGCTCGCCCAGCAGGCCCGAGGGACGGAATACGATCACGATGATGAGGATGAGGAACGCGATGATGTCCTTATACTCGGATCCGAAGTTGCCCATGGTGAAGGTTCCCAGGTAGGCGCCCGCGAAGGACTCCAGCATCCCCAGGACTATCCCCCCCAGGAGCGCGCCGGTGAGGTTTCCTATGCCTCCCAGCACCGCGGCCGTGAAGGCCTTCATGCCGGGCATGAACCCCACGAAGGGGTCTATGCGCGTGAACTTCAGGGCGTACAGGACGCCCGCCGCTCCCCCCAGGGCCCCTCCTATCAGGAAGGTGAAGGCGATGATCCCGTTGACGCCTATGCCCATGATGGCGGCGGTGTTGCGGTCCTGGGCCACGGACCGTATGGCCTTGCCCACCCTCGTGGCGTTCACGATGTAGTTGAGGCCCACGAGCATGACCATGGCCGCCACGATGACGACGACGGACTTGACCTGTATATCCACCTTGATGGGAGCCGCCGCCGCGGGGATGGTGAACAGGGGGATGCGGTCGTCGAAGTTCCCGAAGGTCGGGATGACCCGGTAGAACTGCCCCGTCGTGAGGCTTTCGGTGAGGCGGATGATGTCCTGCAGGGCGAAGGACACGCCGATGGCGGAGATGAGGGGCACCAGCCGCGGAGCGTTCCTCAAGGGGCGGTAGGCCAGGCGCTCGATGAGGACCGCGGCTCCGCCGGACGCCGCCATCCCCACGATCAGGGCCAGGGCCAGGAAGAGATAGGGCGTGAGGGCCCCCGGGGATTTGAATGCCCCGGCCTGGTCCAGGATGATCAGGAACTCCACGCCCGCGAAGGCCCCTAGGGCGAAGATCTCGCTGTGGGCGAAATTGATGAACTCCAGGACTCCGTAGACCATGGTGTATCCGAGGGCTATGGCGGCGTATACGAAACCCAGCGTCACCCCGTCGATCAGGACCTGGGGAAGATTGGCCATCGTATAGGTAAAGATGTTGACCCCCTGGGTGGTCAGAAGGAGTTTATCTGCCCCCGACCCACGGAAGAGGAGCGACAGGACGACCATGACGGCAGACAACAGGGTTCCCGCCCCCAGGACGAAGACCGCCATCCGCCCCAGGGGAAGCAGGATCTCGCGCAGGGCGTCGTTTTTTATCAATCGCCGCATAGTACCTCCATAAAGAATCCCCGCCCCCGGCGGCCGGGAGCGGGGGAAGCTCAATCGTTCCTGTCGATCACTGAGGGGGCGCTATGTCCAGGATCTTGTCGATCTTGTTATGCGACCACTTGGCCGGATCCCCGGACGTCACCTGGATGATGAAATACTTGGCGGTCGCGAGGTCTCCCTTCGCGTTGAAGGTGAAGGTCCCCGTGATGCCCGGGAAGTCCTTCAGGGCGCGAACCGCCCGGGCGACGTCGGCGCGGGTGGGCATCTTCTTGCCCGCCGCGACGGCCGCGTTCTCTATGGCCTTGAGGGCTATGGCCGCGCTGTCGAAGGACTGGGCGGAGAAGGGTTGGGGTTCGGAACCGAACTTGGCCTTGAAGTCCGCCTGGAACTTGGCGGTTCCCGGGTAGGCGGAGGCGGGTCCGGCCACGGTCGAGTAGTAGGTGCCGGCTCCCTCCAGGAGTATGTCGCCGCCTATCTTGGCCGCGTCGGAGGAGTCGAAGCCGTCGTCCGAGAGGAACATCCCCATGTAGCCCTTCTGCCGGGCCTGTTTGAAGAGCACCGCCGCCTGGTCGAACATCCCGCCGAAGTAGATGCATTCCGGCTTGGCCGCCAGGATGGGGGAGAGGATGGAGTCGAAGTTGGCCTTCTCCTCGGTGCCGGAGAACCCGAGTACCTTGATCCCGAGCTTCTCGGACTCCCTCTTGAAATACTCCGCGATCCCCTGCCCGTACGCGGTCTTGTCGTGCAGTACATAGGCGCTCTTGATTCCCTTCGTGCCGGCGAACTGGGCGCCCACGGCCCCCTGCACGTCGTCCCGGCCGCAGATCCGGCTGACTTCCAGGTATCCGCGCTCCGTGACCTTGGGGTTGGTGTTGGCCGGCGAGACGTTCGCGAGGCCGGCGGCGTGGTACTCCTCGGAAGAGGGGATCTGGACCCCGGAGTTGTAGTGCCCGACGATCACGAGGATGGCGGGATCGGAGACGATGCTCTTGGCGTTGGCTACCCCGGTGTCGGGGTTGCCCTGGTCGTCGAAGGCCGCGAGCTCGATCTTGAAGCCCATGGCGGTGAGCGGCCCGGAAAGCTGTTCTATCGCCAGCTGCGCGCCGTTCTTGATGTCCGTGCCCACGGCGGACATGCCGCCTGAGAGCGGGCTCTGCGTTGCGATCTTGATTACCTTGGCTTCCGGTGCGCCGCAGCCTGCCAGGATGAGGCAGATCGCCGCCCATGCCAATACGACAGCCGATAACCGTTTTTTCATACACAGTCCTCCCGGAACAATGTGACGAAGTCGGGTTTCTTTCGGCGCGCGACGCGCGCTTTTCTGTCCTTTGGAAAAGCCTTGAGATGGATGGTCTCTCGATCTCCGGGTACCTCCTTGCCGGGATAGCCGCAGAGATGACCGTCAAGATGTGAACGCCACGAAGTGCAGACATGGAGCACGAAGAACACCCCCCGCCGGTTTCTGCCCGGAGAAACTGGCAGGCAGTTTAGTAACGGCCCCATGCGCAGTCAACGCGTTTGTCTTATTTCGGGCAAGCAAACGGGGAAAACAACATTTGGAGTCTAAGTCCGCTTTTTCGAAGCCGTCAAGTGATATTTCAGACGGAGCGCCCTTTAAGCTCTCCGGCAAGGGCCGCCAGCCGGGTTCCTATGTTCTCCCGGGCCACCAGCATACCCGCGGGAAAGGACACGGCGGCGCCCGTCAGGTCCAGGACGGCCCCGATTCCCGCGCGGCGGAGAGTTTCCGCGGCCGGGCCGGCCTCGTCCGGACCTACGGCCAGGACCGCGATTTTCACGCCCATCCTCCGCGCAAGGTCGGGAAGCCGCTCCAGATCCAGGACTGCCTTGCCGGCTACCTCCCGGCCGATCCGGTCCGGGGCCGAATCGAAGACGGCGACCACCTGGAAACCGTGGCGTTCCAGCCCGCGGTCCGCCAGGACCGCCTCCCCCTGGATGCCGGATCCCAGGAGAAAGACGTCCCGGTAATCGTTCAGGCCCAAAAAGCCTTCCAGGACGGCTATCGTCCCGTCGACGGGGTAGCCCCGTTTCGGGCTTCCCGAGGCGCCCACGGCGCCCAAGTCCTTGCGTACCTGTATGGCCCCGAAGCCCAGAATCCTGCCCAGGGCGTCCGACGAGAGCCAATCCAGGCTCTCGGCCTTTTTTTCCTTGAAGACCCGGTAGTAGAGGGGAAGCCGACGCAGGGTCGGGAGGGGAACTCCGATGGGATTCGCCATGGGCGCAAGTCTATGCCCACTTTCCCGTCCTGCCAATCCGTAAAAACCGTATTTAATTGTATTGACTTTATCGATATAAAAAGATAGAAATAGTCATCCTTCTTTAGTTCAGTTTTCGCGGTTTCACGGGAGACTCCATGACCGAAGCCAAACATAGAATCACCATCTGCATGGGCAGCTCCTGCTTTTCCCGGGGGAATTCGGTGAACGTACGGGTTATCAAAGACTTCCTTACGGCTCATAATATGGATGGACCGGAGTCGCCGGAAGTCGAGATGAC
>CAYTYG010000239.1:0-5212 GCA_964441515.1 uncultured Treponema sp. | reverse complement strand
TCCCTCGCAGTCGCTTCCGGTGATGAGGGGGGTGTGGACGTACTGGAATCCCCTTTCCTGGAAGAAGGTGTGGATGGCGTAGGCCATCTGGTTGCGCATCCGGGCGACGGCCCCGAAGGTGTTGGTGCGCGCCCGGAGATGGGCGATCTCCCGGAGGAACTCCAGGGAGTGTCCCTTCTTCTGGAGCGGGTAGGAATCCGCGGGCGCCTCCCCGAGAACCTCCAGCGCGGAGGCTTTCAGCTCCACGGCCTGCCCGGCCGCGGGGCTCGGAACGAGCTCGCCGCTAACGGCCGCGGACGCGCCCGTCCCGCAGCGGGTCAGCTCGGCCTTCAGGTTTTCCGAAAGCCCCTTCCCGGTGTCGAATACGCACTGGAGATTGGCCATGCAGGATCCGTCGTTAAGCTCCAGGAAGACTGCGTTTTTCGCCTCCCGCTTGGTCCGGACCCATCCCTTCGCGACGAGGGGCTTGCCGTCGGGACTCTGGGCCAACAATTCACGGATGCTCTTCATGGTAAACTCCTAGGATGCAACTTGATAGCATTTTTATCGAATAGAGTCAAACGCACTAGCCTGTCCGCCGTTTCGAGTGGTACATTCAAGAAAACTCCGTACAAGGGAGAAATCCATGTACTACAGCGTTCCCGTGGCCTACCTGCTCTGGTTTATCGGGGGGTTCGGCGCACTTGGTTTACACCGCTTCTACCTCCGCAAGATCGGCACCGGAGCCCTTTGGTTTTTCACCGGAGGCATGGCCATGTTCGGATCGATCTACGATTTCCTGACCCTTCCGCAGCAGGTGACCCGGGCGAATGTCGAGGCCGGCATGCGGGAAGCCTTGGAGATGCGGGCCCGGGAACCTCTCCGGGAGAGCATGCGCCATGTGGGAAGGGGCGCCGCGGGAGAACGGGCCGAGTCCATCGAGAGGATCATCCTGAGGACGGCCAGGAAGAACGGAGGATACGTCACCCCCGGGGAGATCGCGATCGAGGGGGACTTCTCCGTGGAGCAGGCCCAGAAAACCATGGAAAAGCTCGCGGCCAAGGGATACGCCCAGATGCGCGTCCGGACGAGCGGCGTCGTCGTATACGCCTTCCCGGAGTTTTTCCGGGAAGGCCGGACGGATTTCGAGGAAGGGATATGAAGGACAAGGATGATTTCACGTTCCGCATCGTGCGCCCAATCGGGGTTGTCGGGGAGAGCGGGAGGGGCTGGAAGACGGAGGTGAATCTCGTCTCCTGGAACAACCGGGAACCCAAGATCGATGTTCGGGCCTGGAGCCCGGACCACCAGAAGATGGGCAAGGGCGTAAGCTTCACCCGGGAAGAGGCGTCCCGGCTCGTGGAAATCCTGGGCGCCTACCTGGCGGAATAGGGCGGGAACCAGGGATGGAGATAGAGGTAGCCGCTGCCCTTGCCGAACGGGAAGGCCGGGTGTTCCTCGCACGAAGGAGCCCCGATAAGCGGCACGGCGGGCTCTGGGAGCTTCCGGGAGGCAAAGTGGAACCCGGGGAGGACGCTGCCTCGGCCCTGGCGAGGGAACTCCGGGAGGAAATGGGCCTGGAAAGCCGGGTGTGCCCCGAGCCCTACGAAGATTCCCTTCAGAAAATAGACGGCTCGCGCTTCCGCTTCCTTGTTTTCCGAGCCGGCTGGGAAGGTTCACCCTCCGCGTCCACGGACCACGACGCCTGGGGATACTTCCTCCCCGGGGAGATACCCTTCGGGGAACTGGCGCCCCTGGACGAAAGAGCGCTGCGACGATGGGCGAGGGAGTCCCTTGAAGTACCGACCTAATCCCGGAGACTGGAGAGATTCGCCGTGAAACCGATTCTGCGTCGGGCTCCTTATCTTTGGAGCGCCCTCGTGCTGTACTCCCTGTTGGGGGCTTCCTGCGGAAGCCGCTTGCCCCAGAGCCTTTCCATGGATACCAACCCCATGTTCACCGGCGGGACCGGCTGGATCGTGGTCTCCGAGGCTTACGTTCGGGTCAAGGCCGAACCCTCCCCGGAATCGAAGGACTCAGGACATCTCCGGGGAGGCGACATGCTCCCGGTTTTGGGGCGGGAAAAGCTTCCGGGGCAGGGTGCCCTGTGGTACAGGGTGAAGACGGAGAGCGGGGATGGATGGCTCTTGGGGGCGCAAGCCCTGTTCTTCGATTCCCGGGACGCCGCGGAGAGGGCTTCGTCCCAATTCAAGTGATGGCATTCTTCCTACGGTGGATTCTGCCTCCCCTCGTGGGGGCCGTAATCGGCTACGTCACCAACGCCCTGGCCATCAAGATGCTCTTTCGGCCTCTTACGGAAAAGCGGATCTTCGGGGTCCGCATACCCTTCACGCCCGGAATCCTGCCCCGGGAGCGCCACGCCCTGGCCGTCAGCCTCGGGGACGTGGTGGCCGACGACCTGCTCACCGAGGAAGTCCTGCGCACACGGTTCGAATCCCCGGAGCTGCGGGAAGGCGTTGCGGCGTCCCTGCGAGCCGTCCTGGACGATTTCCTCGAAACACCCGTTTCCCAAGTCCGGTCCGAAGCGAGGGCGGCGGGTCCCATCCTTTCCGAGGCCGCGGATCGGGCATATAAAGCCGTCTCCGGGACCGACGCCTTCCGGAACGCCGCGTCCGCCGCAGCCCGGAAGGCGTTTCGGGAAGCGGAAAGCCTGCGGGTCGGGGAGATCCTGGCCCCTCGGGGAAGGTCCCTGCTGGCCGAATGGTTCCGACAGCCCGGCCGCCCCGAGTTTACCTCCGAGAAGGCGGGAGCTGCGGTCCTCCGTGCCCTGCGGAAGGCCGCGGAGGAGGGGAAGTCCTTGGGAGCCATGCTTCCCCTCCAGAACCTTTCCCGGGTGGCCGAGGCCGCCTTCGACGCCGCCTATCCCGGCGCCTTGTCCGCGGTCCACCGCTTTCTGGCGCGACCGGACGTGCGAAAGGAACTGGAGCGCTACGGGGGCTCGATCGTCCGGCGGGCTATAGGAAGGCTCCCCACCCTACAGCGTATCCTGGTGGGCGCCGCACAGTACGAACGGGCCCTCCTGGAATCCATGCCCGCGACGGTTTCCGATCTGACAGAAGCCGCGGAATCCTTCCTTTCCTCCGAAAAGACCGTTACCCGGCTTAAAACCGCCCTGCTGGATACGGTGCAGGGGGCCGTGGAAACCCCCCTTGCCTCCCGTCTCCCGGGCAGCCCGCTTTCCCCGGAGGGCTTGTCCGCACTCGCCCGGCGGGCGGTCCGCGCCATCGGGGAGCGGAAGGCCTCGGAGGAGGAAAAGTCCGACATCCTGGGGGAAAGCACCCTGGGGGATATCCTGGACTCCCTGGGGCCCGAGGCGCGCCTGGGAATTTCCGAAGCCCTGGGGGCTTGGCTGTCGGGTTTCTTCGCGCCGGGATCCGGCGGCCGCGTGGTCGGGGCCCTTGCGTCCGCTTTTTCCGTCGAACTCCTGGAGGGGCTCGGGGAAACCCCCGTGGGTACGGCCGCAGGATGGGACGCCGGCTTCCGGGACCGGCTGGCCCGATATCTTGCGGAGGAGGGAACCCGCGTCGCCGCCCGGGAGTCCTCCAGAATCCTTCGAAGCCTGGATTTGAGGCGGGTCGTGATCGAGAAGGTGGACGGCCTGGACGTGCTCGCGATCGAGAGGATCATGCTGCGGGTGATGTCCAAGGAATTCCGGGGCATCACCGTCCTGGGCGGCTTCCTGGGAGCCTTGATCGGCGCCATCCAGCTCGTCGTGGACTTGATCCGGCCCTGAGATGCGGGGGCTCAAGCCCGGTTCCGGTATCTCGCCAAGGCTTCCGCGCAAAGGTAGAAGGACCCCGTAACGAGTAGGGGAACCCCCGCTTCCCGGGCCCGGGAATGCCCGGTCTCCAGGGCTTCCTCCGTGTCGAATACCCTTTCCACCTCGAACCCTTCCCCCTCGAAGCTAGCGGCCACGGCCTCGGGGTCGCTCTTCTTGAAAAGCCCCGGGCGGGTGACGATAACGCGGCCGAAGAGCCGGGAGAGGGTGCGCGCCATCCTCCTATGGTCCTTGTCCTGGGCGCACGCGAACACGAGCTCTCCGGGGCCGGGAAAGAGGGAGGAGAAGGCCCGGGCGGTGAAGGCCATGCTGGCGGGGGTGTGGGCCCCGTCCAGTACGACGGGAGGTTCGCCGGGAAGCACTTGGAACCGGGCGGGCATGCGCGCCCGGGCGATCCCCTCGAGCACGGCCTCCGGGGGAACCCGGAAGGGAGAAAGCCGCGCCGCCAGGGCGGCCAGGGCGGCGTTTTCCGCCTGGACTTCCCCGATCAGGGGGGTTCGGAGGCGCACGGGTTCCGGGAAGACCTCGGGGTCCCGGAACGCCGCCAGGGCTTCCGTGCCGTCCCGGGAAATCCGCAGCTCCGAAAGCCGGACCTCCTCGGACAGGATCCGCAGGGGGCAGCCCTGCCGTTTCGCGGCTTCCCGGAAGACCTCGAGGGCCTCGGAATCCCGGGCTCCCGTGAATACGGGGCGGCCCGGCTTGACGATGCCGGCCTTCTCGGCCGCGATGGCCCGTATCGTCGTTCCCAGGTATTCCGTGTGCTCCAGCTCTATGGCCGTGAGCACGGAGGCCTCCGGGGTCACGATGTTCGTGGAGTCCAGGCGGCCCCCCAGGCCGGTCTCGTAGACCGCGGCGGAACAAGATTCCACGCGGAACACCAGGAACGCGAGGAGGGTGGACAGCTCGAAGAAGGTCGGGAGTTCGCGGCCCGGAAAGGATTCGGGGCCCCGCCCGACCACGAGGGGTGCAAGCTCCCGCATGGCCGCCAGGAAGGATTCGTCCGGGAAGAACTCGCCGGCCCGGGTGATCCTCTCCCGGAAGTCCAGGATATGCGGGGACGTGTAAAGCCCGGTCTTTCGGCCCGAAGCCTCCAGGATGCGGGCGAGCATCGTGGACACCGAGCCCTTTCCCTTGGACCCCGCCACGTGCAGGCAGGGAGCCGCCCGCTCCGGGGCTCCGAGGACGTCGGCAAGGAATCGCATCCGGTCCAGCTTGAACTCCACGGCCTGTCCCTTCTCGGCGTTGACGAAGGAGAGGAAGTACCCGTAGATGTCCTGGACGCTTCGGAACGGGGGCGTGTCCATGGGGGCAAGTATTTTTATGCGGCGGCGCATTGTCAAGCCGGCTTCGGCTAGAGACGGGGCGGAATCGTTAGGAACACCAGGGTGGAGGGCCAGGAGACCGGTCCGCCCAGGGCCGCTCGGAATACGGCTT
>CAYTYG010000238.1:0-5231 GCA_964441515.1 uncultured Treponema sp. | reverse complement strand
TACCGTATTACCGGAGGCATCTGCGACGACAGGCTGAAATTTTGTGATATCCTCCATCCAATTTGCAATCTCCCTATCACTCGGCCCCTTTTCTTTTACCTCATTTCGCATGAGCCCTATATATTTCGGTTCGGATAGCAGTTCGATCCTCTCGACTTGCCAACGGAATTCATGACGATTAACAAAAATGGCGTCAAAAATGCCACGCGCTGCAGATGGCGTTATAAAAGGATAGCTCCATCGCTCAACTTTCATTGGTGAGGTAAAACATGCAAATTCGCCCCAGACCTCAATAGTATACGCCTCTCCGTGACTACCCTTGTTGCTCATAATCTTCCCCCTTTCTTTGCTTTTCACAAAATTGGGATCTCTTGATCAAGCTGTAAACCGACAACCTCATCGTATGCGTGTTTATCGTATAGAAAAAACCAATCGTTCGTCCCTTTTATTGGAGACCCGATCCAAGCCGAATTTTCAGCATCCTTGATGTTCGCATCGACGACATAAGGCTGGATGTTTCGGAAGAAGCCGGAGGATAGTCGATCGGGAAGCTCGGGAACGCCACCATAAGGGACAACGATGTGCAGCAGTTTTCGGTGTTCGATCAAGCTATATAATCTGTCGACTTCAGGGAAATCAGCTTCACTGATTGCTTGTTCCAACTTCCTTGACGTTCCGGCATTTGTTGTCAGATCATAAAAACGTTTGAAATAAAGGTCGAAGACTTCCGGAGTTTGCGGGTCGAGTTCCCCCAGTTCTTTTACTAAACTAAGCGTTTGTTCTGCCCCTTGTTCGTACCGGTCACCCGGATACACTGCGTCTTCAGGAAGAAAAACAATGACAGATCCAGTTCCCATCCCTCCGCGATTGCACCGTCCCGCGGCCTGTGCAATGGAATCAAGCGGAGCAAGGGCACGATAGACGACCGGGAAATCGAGATCGACGCCAGCCTCGACGCACTGGGTGGTAATCAGTAAACAAGGCGCTTCGCGGTCCTTGATGTCCTCATAATCGAGAATCGCTCGTCGATGGGCAGAACACATATTTGTAGAAAGGTGAAGGACTGGCGATAGAGGCTTACGATTCATCACCAGTTCCGTCAACCGACGGGCATCCTTTCGTGTGTTGACGATACAGAGAGCACGCCTTTTGACAGCCAGCTCATCCGCTATACTTTTCCACGAGACGGCATTGAAACAGTGGGACCAATCGATCAGATAGCGCCGCGTCCGCTTATATAAACCAGCTGTCCGGTCTACTATCGGGGTGGGATACCAGCCGACATTATTGCCGTCTCGCTCAACCTGTTCGGCAAATCGTGAAAAAAGAGGCTGGGTGGCCGTGGAAACGACAACGGTGGAACCATAGTCGGGATGACAAAGCCGCGATATTGCACGAAGTGTGGGAGTGATTAGTCTTTGGGGTATTGACTGGGCTTCATCGAGGAGAATAACCGATTTCGATAAAGCGCAGAGTTTTCGCGATGTCCCCGGATGAGCGGTGAAAAGTGATTCAAAGAACTGGACGCTCGTAGTGATAATGAGGGGCGCTTCCCAATCTTCACTTAAGGCCTCTGCTCGTTTCCGCTCCTCCGATTCGCCGTCCTCCTCGCCGGATTTTCGCCAATCAGCTAAGCTGTGATGTTCAAGAATACCGTCTGCGTACACCCCTAAAGATTTTCGATATTCCTTAACTGTTTGATCGAGTATCGATAAAAAAGGAAGTACAACAATGATTCTTCTTAATCCGGCTTCCTTGTTTCTGGCAATGTGACGTAACGCAAATCCAAGCATGGCAAGCGTTTTCCCGCTGCCTGTAGGAGCTTCAAGTTCGAATAGACCCGGCGGTTTATCGGCGGATTCAAGAGCTGCAGTCCATAAGTCCTTTCTTACCTTTCTGATTGTAGGAGAGGCTTTTTTACGTAATGAGTTAACGTACTCTTTCACGCAGACGAAGGCCGCTTCCGCATCGAGATTCAATATCTCTGGTCGCTTTTCACCACGCATATGCCTAGCCGTATCTGCATAATCCGCATGGACCAGAGCAGAAAGAACCATTCGTGTATCGAGCATAACCCCGACTGTCCTTTTAAGTTGCCGTCCAATTTTATATTCTTGGGGGTTGAAACCGTCGGCCATCATCGCACGGAATGCATCATTCAATTCTTGGGAAGACGATAGAGTTAGAGTTTTACATTCCAAGGATACGAGATCATATTTGAGAGTAGATACTTGCCCCCAAGCACTCAATCCTACATGATGAGCATGAACAGCCAGTGCGGCAAGGTCAGAAAGTTCATATTTGAGCAGAAGGTAGGCCCCGGGTGACCAGTGATCGAGACCGGATTCCAAGCCTTCTAGCCTCCTTTGAAAATGGATAGAGTATTTGCCAAAATCGTGAAAAAGAGCAGCAAGATTTACATCATTGCTGAGAAAGCCGGGGCATCGTTTTAGTGCTATTCTTCTGACTTCGGATAGATGTTCGAGTTGAGTCTGAACTCTTCCGTTATATCCTATGCTATGCGCAAGCCAATTTCCACTGGTCATACTATCTGTAGTCATTGCTTCATCTCTTTAGAGCTGACTAACCATGTTGGCATATATTATGACAGACGCCAACATAGTTCTCATGGAGGGCTTTGAGATCGGCCCAGTACCCTGCCTCATCCCGCTTTACATGCGCTATCGGCTTCCGCTTTGCGTCCATTGCGCTTCTCCTCGATTGGAAAGATGAGCGCGGGAGGAAAACCTTGGAAAGGTGGTCCTCCCGTTCGGCCATGGGATAAGGAGAGCTGATGTCAGCTTTCGATTTCTGAATCTTATATCCTTCGCAAGGACACTGGTTGTCCCTCACTCTCTTTTTTCCTTGGAAACTTCGTACATCCTCAGAATTTCCGACTTCCAGGCTTCCCGGAAGGTTTCGGGCGCTATCGGCTCGGCCATGGATCCGAAACGAAGGGTTCGGCCCAGGAGTTCCTTGAAGTTGGAGGCGGGAAGGGTGAGCTGTATCCAGGGGCCGCGGTCGGGATCGATTCCTTCCTGGCGCGTCTGGTTCGGGTGCCAGATTTCCCGCTCCACTACGGAACGGGCCCAGCCGTGGAACCGGACGACGGCGGGCAGTGTCGCCTTTCCCTTGAAAACGCCGTAGGAGAGGGAAAGGTATTCGTCCACGCGCCGATCGTCCGGAAGGTTTTCCACGCGTTCCCGCGAAAGGGATATCCGGAATATGCGCGCGAGGCGGAAAAAGCGGAAATCCGTCTTGTCCAGGTCCCAGGCCACGCAGTACCAGACCCCTGCGTAATTGAGCAGCCGGAGCCCGACCGCGCGGCGGTCGCTGGTCCTGCCGTCGGAATCTTTGTAGGAGGCGTCGAATCTTCTCGCCTCCGACATGGACGTCAGAAGGATCGACACCGTCTCGGGATCCGCGGGTTCGAAATCGGGCAGTTCGTAGCGGATCTTTTCCGCGAGGGGGCGGAGATCCTTGGGTATGGCCGTCAGGAGGGCGCCCAGGCTGGCTTGCTCGGGTATGGGGACATAGGCCAGGGTTCCCGCCGCGGCGCGCGAAAAGACGTAGAAGAGCAGGGCTTTTTCGTTCAGGAAGGAAAGTCTCGTGTAGGGTTTGGTGTATTCGTACCGGGCTCGTTCCCGTATGTATTCAAGGGGAGCGTTCAGGCGATTTCGAAGGTATTCGATGTCGCGCCGGATCTGGCGCTCGCTGGTCTCGAAGCGTTCCGCAACGGATCGCAGGCGAACGCCGCCGGACTCTCGAATTTTGGAATCGATATACTCTATCCGCTCCATCGAACTCATTTTTCATACCCCGAGGATTCTTAAACCGTATTCTTGAATACTCTACGCCCGTTTCGCGGAGGGCGCAAGGAAAGGTTTTACCTTCGAGAGTCTGTCCGGCTCGGCCTCCTCGGCGGCCTTTCCCTCCCTCCCCCCTAGTCCAGCAGGACGGACAGGTCGGGGACCGAGGCCAGGTCGGGAAGCCGGACCTGGGCCCGGGCGCAGCCGGAGGCCTGACCCACGCCCACGGCCTTCATCCCCGCGGCCAGGGCCGCGTCGATGCCCGCCTCGGCGTCCTCCACCACCGCGCACTCGGAGGGCTGGGCCTCCAGCTTGCGCGCGGCCAGTAGGAAGACCTCCGGGTCCGGCTTGCTCCGGCTTATCTCCGTGCCGTCCGCCACGGCGTCGACCGCCCGGGCCAGGCCGGTCTTCTCCAGGATGAGCCGGGCGTTCCGGCTGGAGGATCCCACGGCGGTCTTGACCCCCGCGGCCCGCAGGCGGGCCAGGATTTCCGCCGCCCCCGGCAGGACGTCGGCGGGGGTAAGGCCCTCCAGGAGCTCCCGGTACCGCGCGTTCTTGTACGCGGCCAGGGCCTCCTTCTCCTCCGCTCCGTACCGGCGGGGGGAGCGGCGCAGGATGATCTCCAGGCTGGCCATGCGGCTGACGCCCCGGAGCTCCCGGTTCACGGTCCGGTCGAAGGGTATTCCCTCCCGGTCGGCCATGTCCTTCCAGGCCCGGTAGTGGTGTTCGTCCGTGGAGGCGAGTACGCCGTCCAGGTCGAAGATCACGGCTTTCTTTCTCATGGCGCTTCGGCTCCTTTCCGGAAGCCCGGGGCCTCGTTTTCCGGCTTTTCGGCCGCCCCGGCGGCATCCTTCCTTCTTACCCCATCGGCCCCTCTCCGCGCAAGCTTCGCCCCGCCCGGGGCTAGGCCGGACAGGGCTCCTTTTCGTTGATCGGCCCCGGTTTCGGGCTTATACTGGGGACGGACTTGAGATTCCCGGAACGGGTTCTTCCTAGGATCCGGGGAAAAAAGGAGTGAAGCGCATGAAAAGAACGTTTGGGACGCTAGTGTGCGTCGCGCTGCTGTTCGGCATCGCGTCCTGCACGTCGAGCGAATCCGCCGGGACCGCCAAGGCTGCGGTCACGGCCTCCTCGGAGGCCCAGGGATTCGGCGGGCCCGTGGCCGTCACGGTTACGGTGGCGGGCGGGAAGCTGGTCGATGTCAAGGTAGAGGCCGCCCAGGAGACCCCCGGGATAGGCTCCCGGGCCGTGGAGCAGATGCCGGCCGCCATGGTGAAGGCGAACTCCGTCGTGGTGGACGGGGTGGCCGGGGCCACCTACACGTCCAAGGCGATTCTCGACGCCGCGAAGGCGGCCTACGATAAGGCGGGGGGAGCCTCCGGGGAAGCTAAGGTTGTCCTGAAGCCGGGAACCTACACCGGG
>CAYTYG010000237.1:0-5306 GCA_964441515.1 uncultured Treponema sp. | reverse complement strand
GGGGGACGTTCTCCAGCATGAACTGCTGGGCGCCGACGATCCCGACGTCGCTGGTCGGGTCCGGGGCGGTTTCGAAGACCCACTTCACGCCCAGGTCCTTGCAGGCCTGCTCCATGATCATCCTGCGGCGGGTAAGGGTCTCCACGGACATGTGCCTGGGGAAGGAGATGTGCACGAAGGTCTTGGCGCCCAGCTTCTTGGCGGTCCAGACCACTCGATAGCCGGCGGACACGAAGTCGTTGCGCATCACGAGGTCCGCGATGGAGCATATGACGTTGGGGTCTTCCTGGGGGACGCCCGCCAGGAGGAGGATGTCCGGGCGCATCTCCTTGACCCGGCGGAAACCCTCCGTCGCCCCGGGAACGGCCTGGTTCATGACGATCGCCTTCATTAGGGGATCGTTGGCCAGGGATACGATCTGGCTGATCGTCGTCTCCTGCTCGGCCATGAAATTGTTCGGGTAGGTGACGTGCTGGATCATCCCGCCGTCCTTCACGTCGCCGTACTCCTTGATCATGGCTTCGGCGCCGCGCAGGTCATCCTCGGACTGGGCGACGGTTCCCGTCACGATGCCGATATGGTACTTGGCCTGCGCGAAAGCGCCGCCCGCCGCGATCAGGAGAACCATTATCACCATGGTTGCTTTTTTGGCCATAAACACTCCTTTTTAGGGCCCTTGGTCGGTACAGTATAAAGTAGCCTCCCGGCTTGTCAAACGATAAAAGAGGAGCTGCCCGACGGCGCGGCCGGCAGGGAACCGCCCGGCGGGGGCGGCTCCCTGGATCGCTCCGGGCGTCAGAGGCCCTTCGCGGCGCTTGCGCCGGCTATGCGGCCGAACACGAAGACGTCCGCCACGGCGTTGCCCCCCAGGCGGTTGCCCGCGTGGATGCCCCCGGTCACCTCGCCCGCGGCGTACAATCCGGCTATGGGCCGGCCGTCCTTGTCCAGGACGCGGGCGGACGTGTCGATCACCAGGCCCCCCATCGTGTGGTGGAGGGACGGCTTCATGGCTCGGGCCATGTAGGGCGCCACGATCTTGCCCTCGAAGACGTTCTTTCCGTGCTCGGGATCGGCTCCCGCGTCCACGTAGCGGTTGTACTTGGCGACTTCCTCCGCCAGGGCGGCGGGGTCCACCTTGATCTTGGCCGCCAGGCCCTCCAGGGTGTCCGACTTGAAGACAACCCGGGACTCCGGGGTCGGCCGCCAGGTATTCTCGCACCGGATCTCGTAGAACAGCTCGCCGTTCTCGATGGCGGCCATGGAGATTACGTCCCGCTCGGCGTACTCGTTCACGAATCTCCGGCCCTTCGTGTTCACGAAGATGACGTCGGTGCCCTTGCCCAGGGCCAGCTCCCCGGTGTCGGCCCAGCCTATCGGCATAAGCTGGGTGAACTCCATGCCCGTTACCGCCGCGCCGACCGCCTGCCCCATCACGATCCCGTCGCCCCGCTGCATGGGCAGGTTGGTGGTCTTGATGTCGGGATTCAGCTTGGGCCAGTACTTGTTGTACTTGATCACCATCTCCGGGTTGGCCGCGAAGCCCCCCGTGGCCATGACCACGCCCTTGCGGGCCCGGAGGGTCACCCGGGCTCCCTCCCTCGTCACGGCCCGAACGCCCGTCACCCGGCCGCCCTCCCGGATCAGCTCCTTCGCCGTGGTTTCCAGCAGGATCTCGCCGCCGGCTTTCTCGATGAAGGCCCGGGGTATCTGGACGTAGTTCTTGTAGTTGCCCCCCGCGGTCGCGTGGGCCCGCAGCCAGAGGGCCCCGATGGGCTCGATGAGGGGAGGGATGAAGGAGGCTCCGAAGCCCTCCAGCCACTTCTGGGTCTCCAGGCTCCGGGAGCAGAGCAGGTTCACCAGGTCGTAATTTCCCGATATCCAGGAGCCGTCCAGCCTCTGGCGGAGCCCGCCGAAATAGGACTGGAGGATATGCAGCTCCACGGAATCGAAGAGCTTGGAGGTGTCCCCGGCCAGATAGGCCCGAATCTGCCCCTTGAGGGTCCGAAAAGTCCCGGCGAAGGGGCCCGCCTCGGACTCGTTCCTCTCGAGAAGGGCCTTCAGGGTTTCGTTGCGGCCCTTCTCGTTGGGCATCCGGGCCACACGCTCGGGGTCGTAGCAGTTCCAGACTCCGCCGCCCACCATCGTGTTTCCGCCCAAGTATCCCGCCTTCTCCAGGATGATCACGGACGCGCCGTTCTGAAGGGCGCTCAACGCCGCGGAGATGCCCGCTCCCCCGCCGCCCACGACGATCACGTCCGCGGTCTTCTCGACGTCCGCGGGTTTCGGCGCCTTCGCCTTCCGGGCCTTCAGCATGCCCGGGTCTCCGCCCGCCTGCTTAACGCAGGCTTCCACCCCGGAAAGGACGGCGCGGCTGGTCATGGTGGCTCCGGTGACGGTGTCCGCCGAGAGGGTCTGGCCCGCGACGACGGCCTTGGAAATCCGGGCGAAGGCCGCGTCGCCGACCCCGGCCGTCTCGCCGTGCTTCAACACCTCCACCGAGGCTATAGCGTCCGAGGTGAAGGTGGCCTGTATCGTCATGGCCCCGCCGTGGCCGTAGGCCTGGGCGGTGTAGATCCCCGGAGTGTAGGACATCCCGGCCCCGCCCGGGGCCTGGGTCTTGCACGCCCCGAGGCACAGGGCGGCTAAAAGAGCGAATGCGACGATCGCGAAGGCTCCGATACGCTTTTTCATGCGGTTCCTCCACCGGCAAGGACATTAGAGACCGGCGACGCCGGCCCGGGAATTCTCCCCTCGTTGCGAAGGGCTGTCAAGTTTTTCCGAACGCCCGGCCGGGGGGAGATCCCGGAAAACCGGCAACAGGCGCGGAGGCCCCCGCCCCGGGCATTCCGGGTTCCCTTGCGCCCACGAATCGGGCGGCTATACTTATGTGTACAGGGTTTTCCGCCCCGGAAATAGGGATACGGGCGCCCAAAGGCCTCCGGTACGGATTAGGATGCCTTTCCGCGGACAAGCAAGGGACATACATGACGAGAGGCAGCATCCCGGGGAAAAACCCCCGACGTAAAAGCGCCCGGGAAACCCTGGCCGTTCTCCGCCGACGGATTCTTCCCCAGGAGGAGACATTCGAAAACCCCGACAACCTTCACCGCAGGAATCTCATATCCTTCGCTCTGTTCCTTTTCATGGTGAACTTCCTGGCCGGGGCCCTGGCGGCCCCGGGCGAGGAACGCCGGTACATGGCCTGGATAGCCCCGTTCATGGTCCTGGCGTTCCTTCTGAGCCGAACCCGCCTGTACAAGGCGGGGGGCATCCTTGCCCTGGCGTCGACCTTCGTTCTCATCCTCTTCATATTGACCGGGATAGGCGTCCGGGACATCTCCACCGTCCTTCCGCTGACGTATTTTACCGCGACCATATTTATGGTGAGTATCTGGGTGAAATTCCGGTGGCTGGTCCTCCTGTCCGCCGCGCAGACGATCCTGGTGGTCGCGGCTACGGTCGGCACCCCGGGCGCGCATGAAGTGATCCTGACGGGCTGGCTTCCGCTGAACCTCCTGGTCCTCGGACTGATCCTGATGTCCCGCCTGCTCCAGGACCGGTACGAGACGCGCCTGCGGCAGTACCGGGAAAACCTGGAGGCACAGGTAGCATCCCAGGGCCGGGACCTCCAGGAAGCCAACCGCAGGCTCGAGGAGAAATTCGAACACGAGCGCCGAATCGCCCGCAAGCTGGAGCGGGCCCTGGCCCAGAAGGATGTTTTGCTGAAGGAGCTTCACCACCGGACGAAAAACAACATGCAGATCGTCGCGTCCCTCCTAAGCCTGCAGGCCTCCCGCGCGGAGTCCGGGGAAGTCCAAAAGCTCTTCGACATCGCCCGGGACCGTATAAACTCCATGGCCATGGTCCACGAAAAGCTCCTGGAGTCCGACGACCTCGTACAGATTGATCTCGGGGAGTACCTGCGGGACCTGGCCGCCGCGCTCGTGGACACCTACGGCAGCGGACCCGGCGGAATCCGCATGGCCCTGGACTCGGATCCCCTGTTCATATCCATAGACCAGGCCATCCCCCTGGGGCTGGTGGTGAACGAGCTGGTCACGAACTCCTTGAAATACGCGTTCCCCTCGGGAAAGCCCGGCAAGCTCCGGATGCGGGTGGCCTCGCGTCCGAAAGACGCCGTGGAGCTTGTGATCGAGGACGACGGAGTGGGCTTGCCCGCCGGGTTCGATCCCTCCAAAGCCGGGAACCTGGGATACCAGCTTGTACGCAGCATAGTCCGGGACCAGCTGGGCGGGACCCTGGAGACGGCATCCGACAAGGGAGTCCGAACGGTCATCCTGTTCCGGATCCGGCCGTTTTCAAGGAAGGAAGTGTCGGAAGCCGGAAAATAGGCCTCCGCTTCGAATCCCTCCGTACTGTACTTTCGTACAATTGGAATACTTCCCCGGCGCTGTAAATTGGCCTCCATGGAGGACTCCATGGAACGAAAACTCTTGATTCCTATCGCCATATCCGCCCTCGTCCTGACCGCCTGCTCCAATCCCGGCGGTACTGAACCCCCGCCTCAGGTTCCCTTCATGGACATGGTCGACGTGCCCGGCGGCGTCTACCAACGGGTCAATGCTATGCCGGACGACCTGACGGAAGTAGACGCTTTCCGCATCGGCCGATACGAGGTGACCCAGGCCCAGTACATGGACGTGACCGGCAAGCCCAACCCCAGCTTGAATGTCCCTCCGAACGTGATCGGCGAGGATACGAATCGACCTGTTGATAAGGTGAGCTGGTTCGACGCCCTGGTCTTCTGCAATCTCTTAAGCCTTCGGGAGGGCCTTGAGCCGGTCTACTCGATCCTGGGCTCCACGACCCCCGCCGACTGGGGCGCCGTGCCCACCAGCCAGGCCCACGCGAACTACGCGGCCTGGAAAGCGGTGGTCGCGGATTGGTCCGCCGACGGCTACCGTCTTCCCACGGAGGCGGAATGGATGTGGGCGGATATCGGAGCTACTCAGGGCGAAGGCACCTGGGAGGCAGGCGTATTCAGGGACGGATGGCGGAAATTCTACTCGGGGGACCTTACCCCCACATACATGCCTGACAATGCGCCCGGAGATTACGCCTGGTACGCTGATACTTCCGGCAGCCTTGGATCGGGCCATGCCGATTACGGCACCCACGAAGTCCGCGCGAAGCTGCCGAACGAACTCGCCTTGTACGACATGTCCGGAAACCTTAGCGAATGGTGCTGGGACATTGGGGCGGCGTATCCCTCGGGCTACCTGGACAATCCCAGGGGCGCATCGACGGGGGACTACTTTCTTTTCCGGGGAGGCTCTTGGATGTCT
>CAYTYG010000236.1:0-5328 GCA_964441515.1 uncultured Treponema sp. | reverse complement strand
GCCTTGCGGGCGTCCTGGATCGTGTGCCCCAGGAACCGGGGATCCTCCGCGGCCGGGAGGGTTCGAAGCCGAATGCGCGTTTCCTGGAGGGGGAGCAGCTCCCCGGAAACCCCCTCGCGGGCCCCGCGGACTATCGTCTCGGCGGCCTCGATCTCGGGATTTATGACGTGGTCCACCCCGAGGAAGCTCTTGCTGGCCGAACCGAGGGAGCTGTAATAGGAATTCCGAACCCGGGCTATGGTCCTGGGCTTCGGGAACGTGGAGGAGACTATCCCGCAGGCCACGATGTTCGCTTCGTCGGCCCCCATCAGGGCGATAAACCAGTCCGCGTCGGCCGTTCCGGCGCGCTTCAGGGTTTCCGGGTCTATCCCGTCCTCGTTCAGCACCATGCAGTCCAGGGCGTTGGACGAGAATCGGGCGGTTTCCGGATCCTTTTCTATGAGGATCACGTCCTTCTTTTCGCCGACAAGCTCCCGGGCTATGGAGGTTCCCACCAAGCCCGAGCCGACAATGACAATCTTCATGGCAGTCCGATAGTACTACAGAACCCGCCCTTTGACTGCCGCGTCTTAACTTTTTTTTAAGGTCCGGCTCCCGGGGGGATAAAAAAAGGCCCGGCCGATTCCCGGCCGGGCCTTCTCGCCTTATGTGCGTCTCGGATCAGTAGTTGTACTCGCCCCGGTCGCGGAACTCCCGGCGGGGGCGCTCCTCGCGGGGATTGGCCTCGTTCACCCGGAGCTGGCGCCCGTCCAGGGCCACTCCGTTGAGGGCGGCGATGGCGGCGGAAGCGGCCTCGGGGGTGGCCATCTCGACGAAGCCGAAGCCCTTGGACTGGCCGCTGTAGCGGTCCACGATGATGTTCGCGGAGAGAACCTCGCCGTAGGCGGCGAAGTGCTGGCGGAGGCGGTCGTCGCTCGTGCTGTAGCTGAGGTTGCCGACGTAGATCTTGCTAGCCATGTGAATTCCTTGCGGTCCCCCGCTCTCTGGCCGGGGACTCTCGTAAATTTTCATCCATCCTCGGATGGACGATGAGGATCTTTTCTTTGCATTCCGTTTCATGGAAGAGGTGGGAGCGGCCGTACAATGTCGGGGAAAGGGTGGGGCGAGCGGCGCGGCGCAGGGCAGGCGAGCTAGTTTGCGCGCGCAAAGCGGTCGGAACGTTCCTTAAATCCAACAGTTCAGTTTCCGTTCAATGTACTCTTCGTAAGAACTCGTGCAGAGAATAAGATCGTCCTCTCTCGTATAAGTCCGCACGACGGCGTCTTATACCAAGAATATAGGATATACCGGTTTATGAAGCGCGTCAAGTACCTTGTGTCCGGGTTTTCGGGTATTTTTCAATGTGTAACGACGGAGCCGATTCCCGCCCCAAGCCCGCCTCCCGGGGCCTTTAAAAGAAAAGGGCTTCTCCCTCGGGGGCTACAGGTTCGTTCCGTCCCGGCATATCCGGGCCGATTTCGAAACCGGCGTCGTGTTCCGCCTGGAATTCCACGAGCAGCAAGCCGTCTCCCTCGAATAAGAGCCGTCGGTTGACCGGCGAAGGCTGGGAGAAGTGGTGGAGGTCCTTTCCCGCGAAGACCATCGGCGTGGAGAGCGCAATGTCCACCCCGGCTGCGTAGAAACGGTTTTTGAGACGGCCGAGAACTTGGTTCGAGAGCTCGCCCACCCAGTCCGCCAGGATGGCCTCCGGCGCGTCGGGTTTTCTCAGGCTTGCCGGAAGGCTTCGCTCGGCCAAGGCCCGACTCGCGGTGAGCACCAGGACTCCCCGCATGCGCTCCGAGGTGAACCCGATGGCCGCCGCGAAGGGCGCCTCCACGGCCTTGTCCCTGTATTCCGCCGGGTTCATGGCGATATCGTGGGACGCGAAGAGTTCGGTTATCGCGGACGAGAGGAAACCGTCGATTCGGGATAGGGAATCTGCGTTCATCCTGAAACCTCCTGGATGCGATGCCGGCGGACCGCGGGGCGTCCTTGCAAAAAGCATAGTGCATCCGTCGGGCCCTTGCACGGGATTGCTCGGCCCCGCTTTCTTGCGACAAGACCCCTGCCAAGCCGTCGGGAACTCGTCATTTTTCCCTGGCAGCGTGGCTTTCGTTGGTAGTCCCGAGGAAAGCAAGATATACTATTCCTATGAAAACCGCATGGATGCTTGTCGTTTTGACGGGGTGTGCGGTCTTAGCCTCCGCCCAGCCTGCCATCACGGCGGATTGGATCGACGGAACGGTGGAGCGTAGGGCCGGGGCTTCCTGGCTCGTAGTCGATATCGGGGATACTCTCGGTATGGACGCTACGCTCCGGCTTGCCAAGGGCGCTTCCGCGGAACTATCCTCCGGGGGCATACGCGTTCATCTGACATCTCCGGGAACCTATAAGCTATCGGAGGCCTTCGAGAAGGCCAAGGGCAGGTCCGGCTCTTCCTCCGCGATCGCGAAGGTTCTGAAGCTGGCCGGCAGGAACGATTTCGATCTCTCCACCTCCAGCACCGCGGGGGTGCGCGGAGAGGCCGCGGGACCTTCCTCGGTCTCCTGGGTGGAGGATGAGGACGAGCAGGATCCCTACGCTCCCGTCCGGGCTTCCTACCAGGCCGGGGACTACGTCAAGGCGTCCGAACAGGCCCGGAACCTGAGGCTTTCCACGGCACCCGCGGCCGCCTTCCGTTCCGCCTTTTGGGACGCAGCCAGCCTCCTGGCCCGGGGGCTCGCCGTCCCCGCCCTGAGGATCCTGGAGCAGGCGGTTCCGGACCGGAGGGCGCCCGAGAGCCGGGACGCCGAACTTCTGACTGCGCGAATCTACATGGAATTGGCGGAATGGAACCAGGCGCTCGACCGGTTGGGCCGCTACGTCGCGGGAGACGTCGGGGTGGAGGACCGCCAGATGGCCCTGATCCTCTCGTCCGTCTGCCGGGAAGCCCTGGGCGACCGTACGGGTATGCGCAGGGACCTGGAGAGCGCCGTATCCCTGGATCCGGCCTCGCCGCTGGGGCAGGAAGCTTCCGCCCGGATGGGCCGTTAGACCGGCCCGTCCATTGAAGACAAAAAGCGCCGCGGCCTTCCGGACCGCGGCGCTTTGCTTTTCGGGGACGGAGGAGACGGATGCGGATCAGCGGCCCGCGGGGCCTTCCCCGGCCGCCTGGGCCGCCTCTCCCAGGTAGGCCGAACGGACTTTGTCGTCCTGAAGGAGCTCCAGCCCGGGGCCTTGGAGGGTGATGCGCCCCGTCTCCAGGACGTAGGCGTAGTCCGCCACTTCCAGGGCGGCCTTGGCGTTCTGCTCCACCAGCAGCACCGTGGTGCCCGTCTTGTTGATTTCCCGCACGATTTCGAAGATCATTTTCACGATGAGGGGCGCCAGGCCCAGGGAGGGCTCGTCCATCATGAGCAGGGCGGGGCGCGTCATGAGCGCCCGGGCCACGGCCAGCATCTGCTGCTCCCCCCCGGAGAGGGTGCCGCCCTTCTGCCGCATGCGTTCCTTGAGGCGCGGGAAGAGGGTGAAGACCCGATCCCGGTCCGCGGCGATGCCCGCCTTGTCGTCCCGGGCGTAGGCCCCCAGGGAGAGGTTTTCGTCCACGGTCAGGTTCGGGAAGATGCGCCGGCCCTCGGGCACCAGGACCACGCCCTTTTGGACGATGTCCTTGGTGGCTTTGCCCGTGAGGTTTTCGCCGTTCCAGGAGACTTCCCCGGCGGAAGCCTTGACCAGCCCTACGATGGCCTTGAGGGTCGTGCTCTTGCCGGCGCCGTTCGCGCCGATCAGGGTGACGATTTTGCCGTCCGCGACCTCGAGATGGATGCCCTGCAGGGCGTGAATGCCGCCGTAATGCACGGAAAGGTTGTCGATCTTGAGCATCAGTCCACCCCCAGGTAGGCCTCGATGACCTTGGGATTCTTCTGGATCTCCTCCGGGGTGCCTTGGGCTATCGTTATACCGTAGTCCAGCACGTACATCCGGGAACAGACTCCCATGACCACCTGCATATGGTGCTCGATGAGCAGGATGGTCAGGTCGAACTTGTCCCGGATCCGGACGATGAAGTCCATGAGCTCCAGGGATTCCTGGGGATTCATCCCCGCCGCCGGTTCGTCCAGGAGGAGGAGGGAGGGGCGCGTCGCCAGGGCGCGCACGATCTCCAGGCGGCGCTGCTTGCCGTAGGGCAGGGAGACCGCGGATTCCCCGGCGGCCTCGGCCAGCCCCACGGATTCGAGGAGGGCCATCGCGAACTCGTGGGCCTCCCGGTTCTTACGGAGGTAGCCGGGTAGGTGCATCGTGGAGGAGAAGAAGTTTACCCCCATCCGGAGGTGGCAGGCCACCAGCACGTTTTCCAGGACGTTCATGTCCCGGAAAAGGCGTATGTTCTGGAAGGTCCGGGCGACCCCCAGGTCCGTGATGCGGTGCGGTTTGGCCCCGGTGACTTCCTTGCCGCGGAAGAAGACGCGGCCCTCCGAGGGCCGGTACACCCCGGTTATCATGTTGAAGGCGGTCGTCTTGCCCGCCCCGTTGGGTCCGATGAGCCCGACGATCTCGTTCTTGTCTATCTCCATGTTCAGGTCCGCCACGGCGGTGAGTCCCCCGAAGCGCATGGTCATGCTGTCGGTGCGGAGCATCAGTCGGCCCTCCTCTTACCCCGGCGCGGCAGGAGCCCGATTTTGGCAAGCGCGTCCCAGGAGAACTCCTTGTTTCCCATGAGACCCCTCTGCCGGTACAGGACCACGATCATGAGCAGGAGCGAGAAGATCACCATGCGCAGCCCCGGCAGCCCGTCGGTCTTGAGGAAGAGGAAGTTCATGGGCATGTCCAGGAAGCGGAGCGCCTCCATGGCCATCGTCACGATGACGGCCCCCAGCACGGAGCCGGTGATGGACCCGTTCCCTCCCAGCACCACGATAAGGAGGATGTTGAACGTCAGGGTAAGCACGAACATCTTGGGGTCTATGGTCGTGATCATGTGCCCCAGGAGGGCGCCCCCCACCCCGGCCATGAAGCTGGACGCCGTGAAGGAGACGATCTTCACCCGGAAGACGTTGATCCCCATGGCCTCGGCCGCCACCTCGTCGTCCCGAACGGCCTTCATGGTCCGGCCGTAGCTGGACCTCAGGAGCATCACCATGAAGAGCGTGGCCGCCGCCGCGCACCCCCACACCACCCAGGTGGTCGAGTACTTGGGGATGCCCTTGAGGCCCTGCGCCCCGTTGGTGAGGGTCTGGGCGTTCGTGATGAGCACCCGGATGATCTCCGAGAAGCCCAGGGTGGCTATGGCCAGGTAGTCGTCCCGGAGGCGCAGGGCGGGCGCCCCGATCAGGAAGCCCACCAGGGCGGAGCAGCATCCCGCGGCCAGGA
>CAYTYG010000235.1:0-5331 GCA_964441515.1 uncultured Treponema sp. | reverse complement strand
TGGACCGGAATTGTTTTTCCCTTTCATCGGCCACGAAGGCGCTTTGGATGGTTATCCCGATCTCCGGCGCGATGCCCATCAGGAGGTTGAGGTCGCTCTCCAGGAGCGGACGCTTGCTCTGCAGGTTGTCCACGGCCAGCACGCCCAGGGATGTGTCCTCGAACAGTATGGGGCAGCAGATGAAGGACTTCGACCCTATGCGGCGCAGGACCTCCAGGCTGTGGGCCGTGATATCCTGTTCGATGGTCGCGACGTCGTTGATCAGGAAGGGTTTTCTCTCCCAGAAGCAGGCGACGAAGACGCCCCTCGATTCGGGTTTATAGAGGCTGAAGCTCGCGGACTTAAGCTCTTTATAGAGCTCTTTCGTATAGCCGAAGCCGGCGCGGAAGTAAAGATTGCGCCGCTCCGGGTCCGCCAGAAGGATGATCCCCCGATCGTAGTCCCCCCGCTCGGCCAGGATATCCATCACGCTGGAGAGCATGGAGTCGAGGTCCTTGGACGCCGAGAGGGCGTGTCCTATCTCCTTGCCCATGAGAGCGTTGTTGTACACCCTCTCGAAATCCTCGAAGCTGCGCTCCGAAGTGAGCTTCTGGTGTTCGATGACGGCATGAAGCTCTTTTTTCTGGAAATGCTCCTTGACGAAGGACAAGGCCAGCAGGATGGCCGAGAGCGTCGTGGCCATTCCGGAGAACACGAGCCAGTCTTGGTTCATGCCCAACGCGGCGAGGGCGGCCAGCCCGGCTACGGCGCAGGCGAAGCGCGCGACGCGCAGCACGGACGAGATGGAATCGGTCCAGGAGATGCGGTACCGGCAGGCTTTGCCGCCCTTGAAGACGCATTCGGGGTGTTCGATTCGGGGCTTGCGGGTGTTGAAGCCGGAGAGGATGGCCTCGAAATACCCTATCCGGTTCTCGCACTGATAGGGCTTCTCGCGTACTCCCTTCTTGGGCGTGACGACGAGTTCGATCTCCTTCCGGTTTATCCTGCGGGACTCGTACACCGCGGACCGGGTCAGTTTGCCCGCCAGCTTGCTGATTGTATCGAAGGCTTGCCTGGGGTTCGCCAGGCCGAGCACGTAGTGGTACAACCGGCCCAAGCCCTCCGGAGAGGCGCTGAATCTTCCCGCCTCCCGTGCGATGTTCGGTTCGTCCGTGGCCTTAACGATATACTCGTAGAACCGGTCCACTTGTACCTGGGAAAACCAATGCCCCTCGTCCTCCACCTGGTAACGCTCCATCCCGGCGTGGGAAAGAAGCTTCTGCACATCCACGAAGGGATATCGGCGCTTCAGGAGCTTGAGGTAGTTCGAGACGATGTTGCTGTTGTAGAGCCGTTCGTCGTCAGCCCGTTTCGCGTCTGCTGTCTTCTTGGCCACTGGAGGATCTCCGGAAGGTGTTGCGGACGGAATCGAAATACCCGTCCGAGTAGCAGGTATCCAATACCCACAGGATGTACTTTTTTTCATAGGGTATCGAATGCCTGTCCAGGTAATCCTCGGGATAGACCAGGACGGGGGGATCTTCGTTGGGGTAGTGCCCGCGCAGGGCGTTCAACGCGGCGAAGAGGGCCGACGGACTCAGCGTCTCCGGCTCCAGCACGAACACCTGCATGCAATTGGTCAGGTTCGATAGATTGAGCCCCAGGTCGGAAACGGTTACCTGGACAATGGCCGTCAATCGGCCTCGATTCCTCAGGCTGTACAGTCTGCGTTCCCTGCGGAAGCCTTGCTGTAGGTATTCCGCCGTGAGCTCCGCGTCCGTCTGCTCCGAACAGGCAAGGGCCAGCCCGTCGATCATCAGGCCCCCGGAGGCTTCCTCGTAGCGGCCGGAAAGCTCCTCTATGTCCCCGTCCCGGGCGGGGAAAAGCTGGAATTCCTCCCGGCTTTCCTCCTGGACGGGCAGCTTCAGGTAGGCGAAGGTGTCCAGGGAGGAGCCCTTGCGGTCGGCTATGTCCTGGACCACGTTCCCGAAGACCCTGCGGGGAAAGCGGTTGTCCGGCCGGTAATAGCACATGAGGTAGTCCATATGCGTGCTGGGCTGGAGGTGGAAGTCGTTGGTGAAGCGGCCCGCCTCGTCGAGCACGCTGACCCCCGCCAGGCCGTATCCGCTGCGGGACGCCGCGTGGTGGTGGATGATCCAGGAATCGGGATAGTACCGCAGCATGGACATGTGGCCGAAGATCTGCCCCTTGTCCCGGAAAAAGAAATGCCGGGCTATGGAGGGGCTTTCCAGGTAGAGCTTCCGGTAGGTCCGCGTGAACTCTTCCTTGTACGCATGAATGGACAGGTATTTGGAAGGGTAGATGAAACCCGACTCGAAGAAGAAGCGCCAGAGCTCGTCCATCTCGACCCGGCCGCATACGCTCAAGCGGCCTTCGATGGACGAATGGACCGCGGAGGAAAGCCGCACCTGGGCCTGGGCGTCGAGGTCCAGGAAGACGATGCCGCTTCTCGCCGCCCGGTGGCCGTCCGGCTTCTGCACGATGTTGGTGTACAGCACCTGGGCCCGGCAGCCCAGCAGGAAGCTGCCGGCCAGTTCGACGCTCAAGTCCTCTATGAGCATGCCGGGTATGAGCGACGCCTGCTCGAAGAACTCCTCCACGCAGACGCCCATGCCGGATACGTCCTCGGCGTTGAGAAACAGGGGGCGCCCCGTAAGGGGGTGCGAAAAGCGGACGATAGGGGGAGGCGAGAGCTCCTGCCTCTGGCAGCGGACCCTCCGGGGCCTGTAGCGCTGGATGTTGCACAAGCTCGGGGCCAGGGCAACCCGGCGCTCGGCGCCTGTCTTGTCCATCCGGGTGATCCGGCACTCCCCGCTGTAAAAAAGCACGCCTTTCCGGTACAGCATGACCGTGACGGTCTGGTCGGGGTTCAGCCAGTTGTACGCGGTTTTCTGCCCGGATTTGATCTTTACGCCGAGGCTTATGGTATTGAAATCCTCCAGGCTGCCTTCGTAGCTCATGCCGGACTGCGTGAGGCGCGCTTCCACGTCCTCGCAGGCATAACGGTCCATGGACCGCACGCTCGTCTCGTTCCCCGACAGGGGCATGCGAACCACGATGCCCTGGGCGTCCAGCTCGACGACCTCGGCCTTCACCGTGATGTGGCTGCGTCCGTCGCTGACGAGCAGGCTTTCGAATCTATAGGTTTCGAGCTTGGACGCGGGCGGAACTCCCGCGGTCCAGCGGCACGTCAGGGTCTCTCCGGAGCAGGGAAGGGGGTGCGCCCGCAGGTATACGCTGTCCTCCGTACCCGGGCGCAGGAAACGCACGAAAATGACGCCTTCCTGGAAGTTTATCAGGTTGAACAGGTTTAGGAGATCCTTGCGTTTTATCCTCTTGCCTTCCGGGGGAGGGCCGGTCTCCGCCGAGGGCCGGGCGTCCGGGGCCCCCGACGCTTCGGGCTGCACCGGGCTGTCCAGCGCGACAAGGGGGGCCGACGGATTTCCGCCGCCATCATGCATGGCAGGACTTCCCGGAGGTGTTGGTCCTTCTATTCGTATCCATCGGCGATTCCTGATTGTTTCCGGCATCGGGCACGATCATAATGCGCGGCCAAGTCCCAGCCTGTCAACTGGAAACCGTTTCGGGAGGCCGGACATCGCGATCCGGGAATCGGAAACGCCTCCTCCGCCGGTATCCTGTCCCGGGCCGAGGGGATGAGCCGGAAAAGCGGTCCGGGCGGCCCCGGCTCCCGGCGGACCCGGAGCCCCCGTATCCGTGGACCTACACGCTTAGGACGCGCCCGGCCGAGAGGAGTTCGGCTATCTCGTACATGTTGGAAACCCTTCCCGCGGAGAGACTCTCCTTAAGCCCCAGGTAATCCAGGCAGGTTCCGCACACGAGGAGCTCGACGCCCGATCCTTCCAGCCGTTTCAGGTTCGCCAGGGATTCCGAACCCTCCGCGGCTAGCCGCACTCCGTGGTTCATCAGGATGATCCGGGAAGGGGGATCGTCGGACTCGGCGAGGGCGTAGAGGAAACCCCGCATCAGGAGGGCTCCCAGCCCGTCATCCCCGCGGCCCACCCGGTCCGAGGCCAGGAGCACCGTGAGCCCGGCGGAGCCTTCCCCGGGAGCGTCCCGGGCGGGGGCCGGAATCGGTCCCGGCGTTCCGGCTTTTCCCGCCTCCCCGGCCGCGGGAGGCTTCCCTACGGGTCGGCCCGGGATCAGGATGGAGATGGAGGGGGCCTCTCCCCGGACTTCCTTCGCGGCGCGGCCGGAGTACTCCGCGAACCGGAGCACGTTTTCCCGGGCCGCGGGGTTGTCCACAAGGACTTCGAGCAGGTCGAAGCCGCCCTCCTCGAGGGCCTTCTTCACCAGGATGACGGGACCCGGGCAGGCCTGCCCGCGGGCGTCGACGGTCTTACGGGATTCGTTCATACCGTTTTTCCTTTCTTCGGGAGCCCGGTTCGTCCGTTTCCCAGGCGGCCCAGAGGCTTTCCCTCAAGGGGATGCTCCTGAGGATCGTTTCGAGGACAGCGCCGGATCCGCCGGCAGCCCCGGTCTCCCCCGGGTCCGCGGGAAGGGGTACCCGGAGACAGAAACCGCAGGCGCTCGATATCTCCCGGGGGACGGGTACCAGCTCGATCCCCTCCGGATCCCCTTTCAGGGCGCGCTCCCCCCGGATAGCAGCGTGGCTCGACTCGAAGGTGACGATGAATGCGTCCGGGTCACGCGACAAGCTCAACCTCTCCGGAGGGGCCCGCGCATTCGCCCACCCGGGCCGCGGGAACCCCGGCGTTCTCCAGCGCGGCCAGGGCCCGGTCGACCGATCCGTCGGGCAGCGCGGCCAGGAGCCCCCCGGAGGTCTGGGGGTCGAAGAGGATGTCGACGAGTTGGGGCGGCAGGTTTTCCCAGTTCCGTACGGCGCAGATGCGGCCCTCCCGGTTCCGCCAGGTCCCCTCGGGCACGAGCCCCATGGCGGCGTACTGTCCGGCCCCGGGGAGCAGGGGCACCCGGTCCGAAAAGAGTCGGACGCCGCAGGGCGCCCCCGAGGCCATCTCCGCGGCGTGCCCCGCAAGCCCGAATCCCGTGACGTCCGTGCAGGCGGCTACGTCGAACCCGGCCAGGATCTCCGCGGCCGCCTTGTTGAGCCTGGCCATGGAAGCCTCCGCCGCCGCCGTGGCTTCTGCGGACGCGATACCCGCCCGCAAGGCCATGTTCACGAGCCCCGTCCCGATCGGCTTGGTCAGGACCAGGGAAAGGCCGGGCCGGATGGTGTTGTTCCGCCAGGCGCGCCCCTCCGGGACCACGCCGGTCACCGCGTAGCCCAGCTTGGGCTCGGGATCCTCGATGCTGTGGCCCCCAACAAGTGCGCAGCCGGCCTCTACGAGC
>CAYTYG010000234.1:0-5357 GCA_964441515.1 uncultured Treponema sp. | reverse complement strand
CTTCAGCCACATGCGCGAGATCCTTTCCCTTCCGAGGTTCTGGGTCCTCGGGGCCTCCCTGGCCTTCGCCGCGGGGGCCGAGGGGGCGTTCACCTTCTGGTCGGCCAGCTTCATCCAGATCCACTTCGCCGAACTGCCCCGGGCGGGGGCCCTCGGAACCGCGGCCTTCGCGGTAGGGATGGCGGTTGGGCGCCTGGCGTCCAGCCGCGTGGCCGGGAAGATCGGGCTCAAGAGGCTCCTCGTCGCGTCCCTGGCCGCGGGATTGGCGGCAAGCTTGACGTTCTTCCTCATCGAGAGCCTCCCGGCCCTGTACGCCTTCCTCCTGGCCATGGGGCTCTTCATCGCCTGCCTCTGGCCGAGCATACAGTCCTACGCGGGGACAGAGCTCGGTGTGGACCCGACGGTCCTGATGATCTTCCTGTCCTGCCTGGGCATACCGGGCTTCTCCTCGGCCACCCTCGTCATGGGCATCATCGGGGACGCAAGGGGACTCAAGGCCAGCTTCGTGATAGCCCCGATTTGCCTTGCGGCGGCGCTTCTTCTTATCGCCGTGGAGAAGCGGGTTCCGGCCCGGGGCGGAGCGGTTCCCCGGCGAAGCGCCGCGCCGGCGGAATGACGGGGGAGAAGGGAACATGGGAACTTCGAACGACGAGATCTTCACCCGGCAGACGGCGGAGTCCTACGACTCCTTCTACGCCACCGAGGCGGGCGCCCGGATAGACGGGCTGGAGAAGGCCGCGATGTCCTCGCTTCTGGAGGGCCTTCCCCGGGGAAGGCTGCTGGAGCTGGGCTGCGGCACCGGACACTGGACCGAGTTCTTTTCCCGTCAGGGCTTCAAGGTGACGGCGACCGACGTCTCGGACCCGATGCTGGCCGTCGCCCGCCGGAAAAACCCGGCCGGGGCGGAGTTCCGCTTGGCATCGGCCATGGAGCTGCCCTTCGGGGACGGGAGCTTCGACGCGGCGGCGGGCGTTACGGTCTTCGAGTTCGTGGAGGACGCGGAAACCGCGCTCCGGGAGGCGTTCCGGGTTCTGCGCCCGGGCGGCTGGTTCCTGGGCGGGTTTCTCAACGCGGAGTCCGAGCTGGCCGGGAGGAAGGACGCGGATTCCGTGCTGAGCCGCGGCCGCTTCCTCGACCCGAAGCGGATAACGGAACTGCTTGCATCCGCGGCCGCGGGAAGGGACTATAGGGGAACCCCCCGGACCGGGCGGGCCGTCCCGGAATTCCGCTCCTGCGTACACTATTCGCCCGCACTGGACGTTCTGGACGGCTTCCCGGAAGCCGAACGGTTCGCCCCGGCCTTCCTGGCCGTCCGCATCCGAAAGGAGCCGCTATGACCGTATCCGTCGAGCTCAGCTATTACCCCCTGAAGGAGTCCTACGGCCCCGCCGTCTCCGAACTCATAGCCCGGCTTCGGAAGCGCCCGGACATCCACACCGAGCCCGGGAGCATGAGCACCCTTCTCTACGGGGAGTAAGAGGCCGTCTTCGACGCCCTTCAGGGGGAGATCCTCCACTTCATGGAGCTCTATCCGTCGGTCTTTCTCGTGAAGCTGTCGAACTGCTGCCCGGTCTGAGGCCGGCCCCGGCCCCGGACTAGAGGGCCCGCCGGGAACCGGGAGAGCCCTCCCACCGAAAAGCATGCCTCAACCCTTGACATTATTCCTGGAGCGCAGTAGTGTATTACTATACTACTACACCATGGAGGTAATCATGGTCAGATTCGACGCCGTGGCTTTCGGGTACGGCAAGAGACCGCTCTTCGAGGGTCTCGATCTTGCGGTGGAGGCGGGATCCACGGTCGGCCTTCTCGGCCTCAACGGGGCCGGCAAGACGAGTCTCCTCAAGCTCGCGGCGGGGGCCCTCTACCCCGCCCGCGGGCGGGTGGAGGTGTTCGGGAAGGACGTCGGAAAGCGCTCCGCTAGCGTCCTGGCGGAGGTCTGCTTCGTGCCGGAGGACCCCTGGGCGCCGCCCCTGTCCCCCGAGAAGTGGCTGGACCGCTGCGGGATCTTCCGGCCGGCGATGGACCGGGGGCTCTTCCTGGGGCTTTTAGAGGAGTTTTCCGTGGACCGGAACCAGAACGCCGCGAAGATGTCCTACGGCCAGAGGAAAAAGTTCGCCGTCGCCGCCGCCCTGGCCAGCGGCGCCCGGGCCGTCTTCCTGGACGAGCCGACCAACGGGCTGGACATCCCGTCCAAGGCGCAGTTCCGCAGGGCCTTGGCCGCGGCCTCCTCCCCGGACCGGGTCTTCATCGTCTCCACGCACCAGGCCCGGGACCTTGAGAACCTGCTGGACCCCATCGTGGTGATCCACGGCGGGAAGGTCCTCTCGACGTTCACCGCGGCCCAGATGTCCGAGCGCTTCTCCGTCGAGAGGCTCGCGGACCTGGACGGCCGGCCGGTCGTCTACGCCGAGCGCGACGCCCTGGGCTGGACAGCCCTCCTGGCCCGGCCGGGGAGCGGCGCGGACCTGGAGCTGGCCTTCACGGCCGCCCTGGCCGAGCCGGCGGCCTTCCGGGACGCCCTGGAGGGGAAACCCCCGAAAACACGGCCCGGGACCGCTCGGGATGCTGCGGACGCGGAAGGAGGCTCGAAATGAGGCGCGAAACCCTTTTAAAGCCCTTCTCCCTGGAGCGCGCGGGGCTCCTGATCCGCAACCGCTTCCTGGAGGACCTGAACGCCGTCCTGATCGCCGCCGGGGTGATCCTGGGGATCAACGCACTATCCCTGATCCTGGGCAGGCCGGCCCTCTTCAACCGTCCCTTCGGGGACCCGGGGGAGTCGGTTTGGTCCGCCCTGGTGGGGTTGGGAGGCCTGCTCCTGGCGGGCCGGGCTTTCCTGCAGATGCACAACGGCCGGGGCGGCTCCGACTGGCTGCTCCTTCCCGCCAGCCCCCTGGAAAAGTACCTGGCCGCCTTCGCATCCTACGCGCTGGCATGGCCCGTCCTGGCGTCCCTGGCGGCCTGGGGCCTCTCCGCCGTCCTGGAGGGACTGGCCATCCTTTTGAAAGCCCCGGGAGGGATGATCTGGATGCCCCTGGCGGGCATGGAGGCGTCCGACGCGATAGGCTACGTCGTTTTCGCCTCCTTCGCCCTGGCCGCGTCCGCCCGTTTCCCCAAGCTGGCCCTGATCAAGGGGGGCGCGGCCGCGACGGCCTGGGTCCTTGCCTTTTCCCTCCTTGTCCTGGGCGGTCTCCTGATTTTCACGCCCGAGGGCCGGGAGATCCTGGCCGCCCGGGGCGGCGCCCTGAACATCGAGTGCAGGTCCCTCGAGGCCCGGGAGCCCGCGTTGAAATGGCTGGCGCGGATTTCCGGCTGGGTGTCCGGGGCCTTCGCGATAGCCTACGGGTACTTCCGGGTGCGGGAAAAGGAAGCGGTCGATGAGGTTCAATGACTCTTCCCCCATATACGAGCAGATCGCGGACGACCTGGCGGCCCAGGCGGTTTCCGGCGGCCTCAAGGCCGGGGACAGGCTTCCGTCGGCCCGGGACCTGGCGGTCTCGCTCCAGGTGAACCCGAACACGGCGGCGCGGGCCCTGCAGACCTTGGCGGACCGGGGGGTCGCCCGGTGCGAACGGGGCACGGGCTATTTCGTGGCGGACGACGGCCCGGCCGTGGCGGCCCGGGAGCGGAAAGCCCGGTTTTTCACGGAGGAGCTCCCTCGCCTTTTCCGCAGGATGGAGGAGCTGGGGATCGGCATCGGCACGATCGAGGAACAATGGGCCGCCCGGACCCCGGAGGGGAACGGATCGGCCGGAGGAAGCGAACCATGAAACGAAGCAGGATAGCCTTGCTGGCCTTCGCGGCCTACAGCCTGGCCGCGGCGGTCGCGGCGGTCGCGGCGGTGGCGATCATAGCGTTCTGACACGAGTCGAGGCCGCCGGCGGGAAAAACCGGCGGCTTTCGAATAATCTCGGGGCAGCGGATAACCCGGGCATAAGGCGGCTACATCCAATGAAATATCCCGTAGTGTTGGTTCACGGACTGGGGGCGGTCGACCGGCGGACGATCTTCGACTTCTGGGGAAGGATCCCGGAGTTCCTGAAATCCGAGGGATTCCGGGTTTTCATGGGCAACACCGACTCCTGGGGGGATTACGAATCCAACGCCGAACTGCTCAGGAAAAGCGTAGACCGGATACTCGAGGAAACGGGGAGCGGGAGGGTCAACATCCTGGCCCACTCCAAGGGCGGGATAGATTCCCGCTATATGATCTGGAAGCACGGCTACGGAGGCAAAGTCGCCAGCCTTACCACGATCTCCACGCCCCACCACGGGGCGGAACTCGCGGATCTCGTACTGAGCGGAAAACCGATACACTCCCTGATCGCAAGAAGGGCGTTGAAACTCTTCGGAAAGATGTTCGGGGACGAGAACCCCGATCCCTACGCATCCGCACGGCAGCTCTCGACGGCCCACATGAAAGAATTCAACGAGAGGGTGCGGGAAGACCCCAGGGTCCATTACCAGGCGTTCTACACGACCCTGGACGGCGCCCTGGACGATCCGGCCTTCTTCTTCACCCATTGGTACCTGAAAAGAACCTCCGGAGAAAGCGACGGCATCGTAAGCGAGAAATCCGCGAAATGGGGAACGAACTGCAGGAAGATCGAGGGACGGGACGGGGGGATCTCCCACAGCGAGATCGTGGATATAAAAAAACGGGAGATCTCGGGGATCGACATCCCGGGGGTGTACAGGAACATCCTCCGGGAATTGGAGGACAAGGGATACTGAGCCCGCGGCAGCCGCCCGGGCCCGGGAAGAGCATCCTCTTCCCGCCGGCGCCTACAGCAGCGGGATGCCCGCGGCTTCGCAGTCCCTTCGCATCTCCTCGGGCCAGATCCCGACCTGGATCTCCCCGATATGGGCCTTGCGGAGAAAGTACATGCAGATCCGGGACTGCCCGATTCCGCCGCCTATGGAAAGGGGAAGGCTTCCCTCCAGGAGCCGGCGGTGGAAGTAGAGCCCCTTGCGGGATTCCTGGCCGGCAAGGGCGAGCTGCCGCTCCAGGGCGGCCGGGTCCACGCGTATCCCCATGGAGGAGACCTCGAAGGCGCGGCCCGTCATCGGGTTCCAGATCAGGATGTCCCCGTTCAGGCCCCTTCGACCGTCCGAGGTGGGGGTGCTCCAGTCGTCGTAGTCCGGGGCGCGGCCGTCGTGGGGCCGGCCGTCCGCCAGGGCTCCCCCGATGCCGATAAGAAATACCGTCCCGTATTCCCGGGCTAGCGCGTCCTCCCTCTCCTTGGGGGAAAGGTCCGGGAACCGCGCCAGGGCATCCTCGGCGTGCACGAAGGTTATCTCCCCCGGGAGCTCGATGGGCAGCATGGAATAGAGGTCGTGCATCCGGAACTCCAGGC
>CAYTYG010000233.1:0-5378 GCA_964441515.1 uncultured Treponema sp. | reverse complement strand
GTTGCACTTTGGAAGTGTTGAAAATGTGTCTACACGCATTTTCAACACCCTTTTAGAGTTCCGTCGAGAGTTCGAGCACCACGGGGCAGTGGTCCGAGCCCTGCACGTCCGGTAGGATGTAGGCGGCGGCCATGCTCTCCCGAAGCCCGGGATCCGTACAGTGGTAATCGATGCGCCAACCCACGTTGTTCTCCCGGGCCCGGCCCCGGTAGGACCACCAGGAATACCGGTTTTTTTCCCCGGGATGGAGCGCCCGGAAGGAGTCCACATAGCCCGCCCGGGTGAACTCGTCCATCCAGGCCCGCTCCTCGGGCAGGTAGCCGGGGTTCCCCTCGTTTTCCCGGGGCCGCGCAAGGTCGATGGGGGTATGGGCGATGTTGTAATCCCCGGAGACGACCACGTGGCCCTTGCGGGCGACGATACGGTCGCAGAAGGCCCGGACGGCCGCGCAGAATCCCAGCTTGTAGCCCAGCCGGGCACCGGCTTCCTGGGAATTCGGAAAGTACGCCGAGACGACCGTGAGGCTTCCGAAGGAGGCGGCCAGCACCCTTCCCTCGTCGTCGTACTCCGGGACGCCCAGGAAGGAAACGGAGTCGGGGGTCTTCCGGGAGAGCAGGGCCACCCCGGAGTACCCCCTGCGCTTGGCGCTGGCCCAGAAGACCCTGTAGGGCTTTCCGTCCCTATCCGAGGGTTCCAGGAGCTCCTTCGCAAGCTGGTCCGGGTGGGCCTTGGTCTCCTGCAGGCAGAGGATATCGGGGCTTTCCGAGGCTACCCACGAAAGGAGGCCCTTGCCGTGGGCGGAGCGTATTCCATTCACGTTCCAGGATGCGATGCGGATCACGGTTCCCCCCGATTGCCTATGGGCTTTCCTGTATCTGGACGTCCACGGCGAAAACGATGTGGTAGGTCTTTCCGCGGACCGCGGAGAATTTTCGGACGATCGTATAATCCCCGATTCGGCAGACGACCGTATGCTCCCCGGGCTCCACCGTCAGGCGGACGGAGGAGGCGTGGTCCACCGCCTGGTCGTCCAGGGTGATGACCGCGTTGGCGGGGGCCTCGAAAAAGAGGACCGGCTTTGTGCCCTGGAGGCGGATCTCCATAGAGAAGATCTTCCCGGGCTCGACGGCGAAGGTTCGAGTCTCGTCCCGGACGCCCTCTCCGGAGACCTGCAGCGTGTGGGTTCCCTTCCGGAGCAGGATCAGATCGTTCCAGGTGTCTATCCTCTTCTCGTCGATATAGACGTTCGGCGGCAGGGCCTTCGGGAGGTCCTCGGGGTGCAGGAGCGTAAGCCGCAAGGCGCCTTCGTCCGTGAACAGGGGCTTCACGCTCACCTGATACAGGGCTCGTTCCTGCTCCGGAGACAGGCCCTTGGTCAGCACGGAAAGCTTGAACAGGGCCGGCAGCGCTTTCGCGTCCAGAACCACGGGAAGCACCGTCGCGTAGGGGCTTGTCCGGAGGGAGTGACGGGAGGATACGGGTATCTGCAGAACCAAACCCGCCCGGGCGGGCAGGGCTTGGCTCAGGACGCGGTCCCCGTCGTACGCCACCTGGTCCTCGGAAGGAGCCGGGCGGACCGAGCGGTACAGGGTCCAGGCGAAGGCGCCCTGGGCGGACTGCATGGGCTTCGGGATGCGCAGGGTGATCTCGATTCCCTGGATGAAGGGAGACGGATTCTCCAGGTAGACGGCCACCGCGTCTGCGTATCCCAGGGACGCGGATTCCCCTTCCGGGCGTTCCGCCGAGATCCGCAGCACCGCCGCCACGACCGTGCGTACGCCCTCGCCCTCCGCCCGTACTGCCGAGAAGGCCAGGAAAACGGCCAACCCGGCTAGGCATATTGGAAAACGCAGTTCTTTCATTCGGGTAACCGTGGAAGGAGCGGCAGGGGATCCCGGGAGCCTCCCCCGATCCGGACCTCGAAATGCAGATGCGGGCCTGTGGAGAGCCCCGTAGATCCTACACTCCCGATTATCATACCGCTTTTGACGGCGCTATTCAACTCGACGCGGCGCGCGGCCAGGTGGCCGTAGAGGGTTTCCCATCCACCCTCGTGGGCCAGCAGCACGTAGATGCCGTAGACGGGATGGTATCCCGCCTCCTTGACCGTCCCCGAACGGGCCGCGTAGACCTCCGCACCCTCGGGCGCGGCCAGGTCGATGCCCTCGTGGTGCTGTATCTCCCCCGTGAAGGGGCTGGCCCGGAGCCCGTACGCGCTTGTCAGGCGCGCCTTGTCCAGGGGAAACCGGAACCCGGTTCCCAGGAAGAAGGCCCTCTCCGTCGGGGTGAAACGGGCGCCCGGCAGGAACCGGAAGGCGCCCCGGGCCCCCCGTAGCCGGACGAGGACGTCCGCCCCCCCGGCCGCGGCGCTCCGCGAGACGGCGATTAGGTACTCCAGGTCGTTTTCCGGATTCCGGGCCATAAAAACACCCGATACGGAGGGTACGACCAGCAGCTCACCCTTCCGGAGGATCCGGGATTCCGGCATGCGGTTCACCGTCGCGAGAGTTTCATAGGGAACGTCCAGCCTGGCGGCGACCGCCAGGATGTCCGTGTCCGCGGGGACTTCGAAGGTATAGAAGACCAGATCGGGAAAGGGCGTTCCCGTCATCTCCGCCCTGCGGCTCTGGGCTACGGAATCGGCCAGCTGACGGAAGGAGAGATCCGACCTGTCGGTCCTAAGGATGCGCGGATAGGGATCCGCCTCCTGGGCACGGAGGGACGCGGCCGAACCCGCGGCCGCGAGAAGCAGGAAAAAAAACCGCGCGGCGGCAAGCTCTCTCCCTCGGATCATCGGTCGCGGCGGTTCGGCTCTTTTTGCCCGAAAGCCCAGACGCCGAGCAGTGCGAGGAGAAGCGCCGCAGCAACGGCCCCGAGCGCCCTGGATCGGACCATCAGCACGGAAGTCCCGTAGGCCCCCGCGAGGAAGAAACACGCCCCGGCGGCCCTTCGGAGGACACGGCCCGCCGCGGCCTTCCGGGACCGCGCCCCGCCGGCGGCCAGGCGGCGGACGGCCAGGACCGCGAGGAACACGGCCCCCCCGCCGAGCACCAGCGCGGAATAGATCCCCCGGTGATTCGTGGACAACCACCAGACGGGATAGGTGACCGCGACGGCGGCCCCCGCCATCCCGGCCAGGGCCAGGAGGGCCTTCGCGATTCCGAGCAGGAAGCGGGCGTATCCCTGAATCACCCGGTTCGCCGTGGATTCCGGCCTCATACGGCGGCCTCGAGAAGGGTTTGGATCCGGGCGTAGGAAAGAAGAATGGGAATGTCGACCCTCTTCTGTCTTTTCACCCTCCGGGCCAGCGCGGCCGAGTCCGCCGCCCCGGAAACAAGCCTCCGGACATCCTGCACCGCCTCCGCGGGAAGCCGGGTCTCCAGGGCGTCCATCAGGGCGGCCAGCTCCCGCAGCTCCTCCTCGGTGGCGCGGAACTCCGGGGAACAGGCCAGGAATTCGGCGTATCGCCCGGGTTCCAGGGTTTCCGCGTCCTGGAGCAGCTCCTCCAGGACGCGCGCGGCGCGGCTGGACCGGAAGAGCGCGGAGTCCAGGGTCTTCCGCAACGCCGCGGTCCTCTCCGTGAAGGCCTCGGAAGAGAGCGCCTTCCTCTCAAGGGCGAACCAGGAAGCCAGGGCCCCCAGGGTTCCGACCAGAAGTTCGTCCACCATGGGCAGGGGATCCCGGACCACGATGGAGAGGAAGAGGTAGAGGAGCAGGAAGACCCCGGCCGACGCGAAAAGCCGGGGATAAAAACCCCGTTCCAGGGCGTCCCGCCGGGCTCCCTTCTCCAGGTCCGAATGGAGGGCCGAGCGAAGCGAGTCCAGCCGGACGGGATCGGGTTCCGCCCCGTACCTTCCCTCCAGGACCAGGTTCCCCGTGGTCCGGAAGATATCGTCCCCCGGCCGGAAGGGATGCAGGACCAGGATGTCCCCGGATTTCCGGGCCAGGAGGAAAATGTACCTGTGAAAGGATCGGCTCACGGAGACAGCCTACGGACTGCCCGCGGCGGTGTCAAGGCCGGCGCTACTTGCCGCCCTTGAGGACTTCCTCGGCGAGGGCCATGAGGGAAGGATCCGCGGGAACGGCGGGCGCCCCCGTATCCCGGTTCACTTGGTAGAGGCCGTCCCGGTAGATGATCGCTTCCGGTTCGGCTTCCTCCCCGGAGTCCTCCGTAAACTCCTCCAGGGTTTCCGCCTCCACCGGCTCGCCCTCCCCGACCGTCTCGAGGACCCCCTCCTGCGCCTTGAAGGAGAAGGCGGTGCGCCGGTCGAAGGGTATGTACTCGTGGATCGCCCAGGCGCCCACCGTGGCCTCCAGCTCCGCCAATACGGCGGGGGCCTCGAAGGCGGGCAGCTCCTCCAGGCGTTCGCGATCCTCGTCGGAGAGTATCTCGACCTCGTCCCCCAGGAGCGGGATGTCCTCGGCTTCCTCCTCCGGCGGCTCCTCCGGACCCTTCAGGAGGTCGAAGTCCAGAAAGCCCTCCTCGTCGTTGTAGCCTTCCAGTCCGGAGAGGTCCAGGGTGCTCAGGAAGATTTCGAACTCCACTTCCTCGAAGAGTTCCTCGGGCTCCTGGGAGTCGGAAGGGGGAATTTCCCGGGCCTCGATCTCGGAAAGGATATCCTGGAGGGGGGGGCGTTCCGCCCGGACGGCCGTATCTCCCGCGGGGCCTTCCAGGGGGGCGGCTTCCTCGACGGCCAGGACTTCCTCGACGGTTTCCGTTTCCTCGGCGGCCGCCGGCTCGGCCAATTCCCCCGCGGCTTCTGCGGCTTCCTCGTCGCCCAGCTCCAGGACGGGAATGGCTTCCTCGAGGCACTCGCTCGCCTCGAGCTCCGCGAGACGCTGCCCGTCGGAATCCAGGAAACCTATGATCTCCGAGAGTTCCGTCTCGTCCACAAGTTCGAGCCCGAGATCCTCGGGGATCACGGGTATATCGTCGTCCTCCTGGGCCAGCTCGAGGACTTCCTCCGCGGATTCCGCCTCCTCGCCCGGCAGGCTCTCCCCATCCTTTCCCGCGGCGGAAGAAACGGCCGCGCCGCCCGCTGCCTGGGCGGAATCGAACTCCTCGATAACCTCTTCCAAGGGGGAGGCCAGGTCCAGGGAGGGAAGCGGAAGATCCACGGGCTCCTGGGCTTCCTCCAGATCGAGTTCGGCCAGGTCGAAGGCCAGGGACTCCACCTCGGCCAGGGTCGGGCCCTCCGGGACGGCGACGGCCTCCGCTTCCTCGACGGCTTCGGCTTCCTCGACGGCCTCCGCTTCCTCGACGGCTTCGGCTTCCTCGACGGCTTCGGCTTCCTCGACGGCCTCCGCTTCCTCGACGGCTTCGGCTTCCTCGACGGCTTCGGCTTCCTCGACGGCCTCCGCTTCCTCGACGGCTTCGG
>CAYTYG010000232.1:4888-5379 GCA_964441515.1 uncultured Treponema sp. | reverse complement strand
CCAGGAACGCCTGGCCAAGCTCGCCGGCGGCGTCGCCGTCATCAACGTCGGCGCGGCCACCGAGGTCGAGATGAAGGAGAAGAAGCACAGAGTCGAGGACGCCCTGTCCGCCACCCGCGCCGCCATCGAGGAAGGCATCGTCCCCGGCGGCGGCATCTCCCTCATCCAGGCCGCCCTGGTGCTGGAGAAGGCCGACTTGGGCAAGCTCGCGGACGACGAGAAGGTGGGCTGGAAGATCGTGAAGCGCGCCCTGGAGGAGCCCATCCGCCAGATCGCCGAAAACGCCGGCGTGGACGGCTCGATCATCGCGGACCAGGCCAAGAAGGAGAAGAAGGGCATCGGCTTCGACGCCGCCAAGATGGAATGGGTGGACATGACCAAGGTCGGGATCATCGACCCCGCCAAGGTGACCCGCTCGGCCCTCCAGAACGCCGCCTCCGTGGCGGGCCTCCTCCTTACCACCGAGTGCGCCATCTCCGACCTGCCCGAGA
>CAYTYG010000232.1:0-4878 GCA_964441515.1 uncultured Treponema sp. | reverse complement strand
CCCATGGGCGGCGGCATGGGCGGAATGGGCGGCATGGGCGGAATGGACTACTAAAGCTCCTGTAGAATGATTAGAGGCCGCGCCTTCGGGCGCGGCTTTTTTTAATCAATTCGCCGAACGTCCGTTCGGCGCCGTGAAGTCCCATTGGGACTTCACGCCCATTCCGCCGGTTCCAGGTCGAGGGCATGGATGCCCGAACAGCGACCCGCAGAAACGGCGTACCACGCCGCTTCTGCGATGGCGGTTTCGTACAGGGATGTACGAAATCGCCTGGGCAGGAGCTACGGAGCCGCCTTCGCGGTCTCCTTGTCCCACTGCCCGCCCTCGACCCATCTCTTGAAGACCGCCTCAACCTTGTCCTTGATGCCCGCCCGGGACGCCGAGAGCGCCAGAAACGTAGGGGTCCTTAAGAGGGGCGGGCTTTGCACATAGTAGGTCTTGATGCCCGCAATCCTGGTCATGACGGGGATGAGTTCGCGCACCGAGATAGCGACTTGGAAACGGCCCGCGGCCAGCATCTTGAACTGCTCCGCCTCGTTTGCGGCCTCCACGACGGGCAAACCCCGCGTAACCGCCGCGTGTCCGGTATGCCCCTTGATGACGCCGACGGTATACTTGCGCAGGTCCGGGGGGCCGGCCACTTTAACACCGGGGTCCGTGGCGACCGCGCAAAAGTCGGTGAACGCGAGCCGCACCGGCACCATGACAGCCCCCTTTACCTGCGCGATAATCGGCTGGGCCAGGAAGTAGGCCCCGTCCACGCCCCCCTGTCCGAGGGCTCTCAACAGTTCGGGCTGTCCGGGGAACTCCGTGATCTTTACGTCGAAGCCCGCCTCCTTCAGCATCTTGACGATGACCGGGGCGTAGGCGTCCATGCCCCTGAGCGTCCCTATGCTGAGCGGCTGGGCCCCGATCGCCGTAGCCGTCAGCAATGCGATGAATAAAACCGCGATGCGTTTCATGCGTCTCTCCTTGCAGTTGAATTTCCTAGGTTTCCCGGGCCGGCGCGGCTGCCCTCCGGCCGGTTACTCGGTCTTGAATTTCTCCATTTCCTTGTCGAGGGTCTCGATATTGGAGGAGTTCAGGTCCGACAGCTCGGAAAGCCTCGTCATGGATTCGGAGATCTCGCGGATCGCCTGGGCCATCTCCCCTATGCCCCGCTTGTTCTCCTCGGTTATCTCGATGATCTTCTTGATCGAGGCGTCGATCTCCTCGGTTCCCTCGCGCATCCCAGCCCCCGACGTCTTGACGGCCTCGGTCAACCGGTTGAGCGCGCTGAGGGATTCTATGATCTGGCCGTTCCCTATCGACATCTCCCGTAAGCCCGAGAGCGTCTCGTTCATCCCGTCCGCCACGTCCTTGATCCCCGAGATGACTTCGCCGATCGTTCCGCTCGATTCCCGCGTCACACGGGTAGCCTTCTCTATGCCGTCCACCACCTGGCCAATCGAGTCCCGTATGCTCTTCGCGTTTTCGGCCGTCTGCTCCGCCAACTTTCGTATCTCGTCGGCGACGACCGAAAAGCCCCGCCCGTACTCGCCCGCGTGCGCGGCTTCTATGGCCGCGTTCATGGCCAGGAGGTTCGTCTGGCTGGCGACGCTGTCGATGACGCCGATCATCTCCGCGATGAGTTCCGTCGACTGGGAGGTCTCCTCCATGGCCCGCACGTTCTGCGCCGCGCCTTCGTCGAGCTTTCTGGCCTGGACCTCCAGGCTCCGGACCAACTCGAGCTTGCCTTCCGTCGACCGCTCTATGTTCCCGACGTTGGCTATCATCTGCTGCACCGCTGCGGACGACTCGTTGACCGCGGCGGCCTGCTCCTGGATCATCTCCACGACGTGGGCAATGAAGGCATTGATCCTTTCCACGCTCGCGCTGGAATTCCCGAGCTCCCGGCCGAGGAAGCCGACTCGGTCGCTCATGGCGCTGGTGGATGTCGATATCTGCACCGTCGAGGCGGATATGATTTGGGCGTTCTCGGCCAGCTCGTCGCTCAGCTCGCCGCTCTTTCGGCCGACGGTTTTAAGGCTTACAACGATGGCCCTCAGTTTTCCGAGGAACACGTTGAAGTAATCCGCGAGTTTGGCGACCTCGTCGCTGCCCCGCGCGGAAATACGCGCGGTCAAATCGGCTTCTCCCTCGGCCATGCCCTTGATGATGCCCGTAAGCCGCCGGATAGGCTTGGCTATCCGGCCGGAGACGATGGTCATGATGGAGGCTACCATGAGGAATAGGATGACCTCGAGGACGATGATGGTTCTCAGGTAGGAGCCGGCTTTCGCCCGGATGAAGTGGTCGGTGAAGACGATCTTAGCTTTCCCGACCGTAGTCCCGTCCCGGCTTAGATCCGCCTCCCTTTCGTAAAGAGTCGGCGGGGCCTCCTCCTCGACCTTGGCCATGGACGACCCCGAGGACTCGAAAACCTCGATGCTTACGATCTGCGGATCCTTGAGCATGGATTCGAGGCTGAGTTTAAGGCCTATGGTGTCGTAATTCCAGACATAGGACACATTGGCCGTCGTGACGAGGTCGGAGAGGTTGTCCATCTCCCGCTTCATCTCATCGGCGGACTCCATGGCTTGACTGGCGGCCTGATAGGCGACGAAGGCCCCAAAACCAAGAAAAACAGTGATAAGCGTGGGAATGAGAAGCTTGAATCGAAGTGTCATCGAAGAAACCTTTAATAGAGAAATTGCCGGGAAACATCCCTTTGACTACATACCACTTTCGTCAATCCGGATAGGAATTGTCAAGCATTCCGAGCTTTATCTCCACTATCCGACCCGGATGAGGCCGCCGAAACGCCCCCGGCCGCCGCCCGGCGGCCCCCGGGCCTTCGCAGCGCCGTTCCCAGGATCACGACGGCGATGCCCCCCAGCTCGAGCATCCAGTTGACCCTCAATCCCAGGATCCTCGTCGAGATCAGCCGGTCCATGTGGTGGAAGGAGGAGGCGCGGGCCAGCACGAATACGAGGATCAGGCAGAGCCCCAGGACCGAGCACTTTACGGATTTCGAGAGCCCCCGCGTAAGGCGGAGAAGGACGGCGAGCCCGACGAAAATCGCGGCGCCCAGGGCCAGTATAAATCCGACCTGGAAGATTCTCCGGTTCCGGTACCATCCGCCGGACACGGCGAGCATCCTCAACGCCTCCGTCATGGCGGTCTGGAGGTCGAGCTGCTTGTTGATTCCAAGGAACAGGAGGGCAAAACCGAGCAGAGCCCACAGGCGGCGCTCCCTCCCGAAAAGTCTGGCATCCCCCGCCGCGTCCCCGGTCCGGGATCCCCGGCGGAAGCACAGGACGGCCGCGGCCAGGTACGCGGCGACGGTCAGCCAGCCCGCGGCGGAAGGATCGCCGATCCCGGGGGACCAGCGGCCTATCCACCCGCCGGAGGCGATCGTGGCCGAAAAGGCCCCGGCGGGAAGGGACAACAGGAAGGGAATCGAGCACAGGGCGCGTCTTTTCATGGGAAAACAAGTATAAGCGGGGCCGCGCCGGGCCGCAAGAACGGGAAGCCGGGGAACGGGTCCCCGGGGCGGCAGCCTCCGAACCATTTCCGCGCATCGTCCGTTCGGCGCCGTGAAGTCCCATTGGGACTTCACGCCCATTCCGCCGCGCGGCCGCCGCGCGCGAGCCGGATTCGCGCTCACTCGATGAACGCCCTGGTCATGAAACCGTCGCGCAGAGGGTCGTTCATTACAAGTATCGCCCGGTAGAGGGGACTGACCGCGGCCAGGTAGCGGGCTTTGGGGCGCGCTGCCTCCATCGCCCGTATGATGACCCGGCTGACCTTCTCGGGCGAAGCCCCCCGTCGCGCAGGCTGGGCGGACATGGCCCGGAACCGTTCGTAGATGCCGGCGTAGGGCGAGTCGGGATCGTCGAACTGCTGACGGCTCCTGGCGACCGAGCTCGACATGAAACGCGTATCGATCGTGCCGGGCTCGATGAGCACGACGGGTATGTTGAACGGCTTCAGCTCTATCCGCATGGCGTTCGAGACGGCTTCCACGGCGTGCTTGCTGGCGGAGTAGGCGCCGTTGACCGGCATCGTGAATTTCCCCACGACGGAACCGACGTGGATGATCCGCCCGGCCTTGCGCGTCCTCATATGGGGGAGCACCGCCCTCGAAGTCCGAATGAGGCCCCAGAAGTTCACGTCGAACATCTCTCGGGATAGTTTCTCATCCATATCCTCGATCGCGGCGCGGACGGAATGGCCCGCGTTGTTGACCAGGAAATCGATCCGTCCCAGACTCGCGAGAGTCCGCGAAACGGCCGCATCCACCGAGGCCTGGTCGGTTACGTCCAGCTCCAGCCGCAGGGCCGCGGGAAGATCCTCGATCGTTTCCAAACGCCTGGCCGTGGCGACGACCCGGTATCCCCGGGCGGATAGCCGCTCCGCGAGATCGCGGCCGATTCCGGCGGAGCATCCGGTGATAAGGACGACATCCTCTTTCATGGCATCTCCTATGCTGAAGGTATCGCCGTATAGTGGCTCGCTCCGCGCCCCCCTGGAAATGACCGCATGCGAAAGAACGTTGACCTTTCGCGAAAACATCCGCTACTTTCTCCCTATGCGCGAGCCGGAGAAACCTCATCCCATTCCCTCCAGGAAGCTGGGCTCCTTGTTCCAGTATCTCGAGGAACGCGGGGTCGATACCAACAGGCTGGTGGGAGACCTGGAATCCCGGCCCGAGGCCTGGAGGGATTCGGAGTCTTCCATCCCCCTGGACCTCTGGCTGACCCTCTGCCGGTCGGCGGCGGAAACGCTCGGCGATCCGGATTTCGGACTCGGACTCGGAAGGCGGTTCTGGGGGATGCCCACCATGCTCGGGCACATGATGGCGTCCTGCCGCACCCTACGGGAGGCCCTGGAAAG
>CAYTYG010000231.1:0-5381 GCA_964441515.1 uncultured Treponema sp. | reverse complement strand
CAATGAGGAGGCGGTCGTTTATTTCAAGGAGGCCGCCGAGGCCTTCGAGGTGCTCGGCCACTCCGAGAAGCGGGCGCGCTACGATCGCTTCGGCCATGCCGGGTTGGAGGGAGGCGGCGCGCCCCATTTCCACGACATCTCCGACATCTTCAGCGCCTTCGGCAAGTACACGCCGGGCACGAGATGGGGAGGTTCCTGGTACGTGGACGCCGGAACCGGGGTCAAGCTCAAGAATTTCCTGCTTCTTCTCCAGGACACCTACATCTTCGGCCGCGGGTACATGAAGTCCGCGGAGATCAAGGTCCCGGAGAAGTACCTCCTGATCACCTCCGGCCTCAGGAAGTAACGGACCCGCGGTCCCGTTTCCGGGTGTCGAGGCCGTCCCTTCGAGGACGGCCTCTTTTTGACCGGCCGAAAACCGGCTGTCCGCCCGGAAACAATGGAGATTCGGCCTCACAAAGTGGAAGGAAACAATGGATAGTGCTGGAACGCTGTTGTCCCTCCGGGGAATCGGGAAGGAATACAACGGCACGAGGGTCCTCACGGACATCAGCTTCGACGTGAACCCCGGGGAGATCGTGGGGCTGGTGGGGGAAAACGGCGCCGGCAAGACGACCCTGATGCGCATCCTCTTCGGCATGACGGTCATAGCCGAGACGGGCGGGTACGAGGGGGCCATCGTCTGGAAGGGCCAGGAGGTGAGATTCCGGAATCCCTTCGACGCCCTGGACGTGGGCATCGGCATGGTGCACCAGGAGTTCTCCCTGATACCGGGCTTCACGACCACCGAGAATATCCTGCTCAACCGGGAATCGGTGATCGAGAATCCCCTGGCCGACCTGTTCGGCAAGCGCATGAGCGTGCTGGACAGGATGCTGATGGAGAACAGGGCGAAGGCCGCGATCGAGAAGCTGGGCGTCCCCCTGGACCCCGGCATGCTCGTCAAGGAGATGCCGATCGGCCACAAGCAGTTCACGGAGATAGCCCGGGAGATCACCCGGGAGAAGACCCAACTCCTGGTGCTGGACGAGCCGACGGCGGTGCTCACGGAGATGGAGGCCCAGACCCTCCTCAAGGCCCTGAAGACCTTGGCTTCCCGGGGCATCGCCATCATCTTCATCTCCCACCGCCTCAAGGAGATACTGGACATCTGCTCAAAGGTCGTAGTCCTGCGGGACGGACGGCTCGTGAAGGAAACCCCCGCGGAGGGGCTGAGCTTCCGGGACGTGGCGGCCCTCATGGTGGGCCGCTCGATGGACAACATCGCGGCGGTCCGGAAGACGGAGGACCGGCCCGTCGGAGAACCCATCCTGAAGGTGGAGCGACTCTGGGTGGACATGCCCGGAGAGACGGTGCGGGACGCAAGCTTCGAGGTGGCGAAGGGGGAGATCTTCGGGATAGGCGGACTGGCCGGACAGGGCAAGCTGGGCATCCCGAACGGGATCATGCGGCTCTTCGCCGCGGGCGGCAGCGTCGTCTATAAAGGGAAAAACCTGCCCCTTCAGTCCCCGAGGACCACTCTGGAGGCGGGGATAGCCTTCGTCTCCGAGGATCGGCGGGGCGTCGGGCTCCTCCTGGACGAGGGTATAGACTGGAACATCGCGTTTACGGCCATGCAGGTTCGGGGTACGACGCTGCGTCCCCTCCTGGGCGGACTCTTCCAGTGGAGGTCCGATTCGGCCATGAAGGCCCTGGCGGAGGAGTATATCCGGGTCTTGGACATCAAGTGCACGGGGCACAAGCAGAAGGCCGGCAACCTCTCGGGGGGCAACCAGCAGAAGGTCTGTCTGGCCAAGGCCTTCGCCCTCAATCCGGACCTCCTCTTCGTCTCCGAACCCACCCGGGGCATCGACGTGGGCGCCAAGCGCCGGGTGCTGGACGCCCTGCGGAAATACAACCGGGAGCACGGCATGACGATCGTGATGGTATCCAGCGAGCTGGAGGAGCTCCGGGCAATCTGCGACCGCATCGCCATCGTGGACGAGGGCCGGATCGCGGGCGTCCTGCCGCCCGAGGCGCCCCTGGTGGATTTCGGCGTCCTGATGGCGGGCAGCAAGACCGTCGAGGGGGCGTAAGCATGGAAAAAATGAAGGCATTCATAGCGGATTTCGGGCTTACGCGCCTCATCATCGCGCTCTTTCTTCTTACGCTTTTCCTCATTGCGCCCCTGGTGGGGGTCAGCGTCGTTTCCGCTTCCCTGAACGTGGTGACCCGCTTCGGGATGAACGGCATCATGGTCCTGGCCATGGTACCCATGATCCAGTCGGGGTGCGGCCTAAACTTCGGGCTTCCCCTGGGGGTCATCGCGGGCCTGCTCGGGGCCACGATCAGCATAGAAACCGGGCTCGTCGGCGCCGCCGGCTTCGCCTTCGCGGCCCTAGTCGCCCTGGGCTTCGGGGCTGTTTTCGGGTACGGCTACGGGAAGCTTTTAAACCGGGTGAAGGGCGACGAGATGATGATAGCCACCTACGTGGGCTTCTCCTCCGTGATGCTCATGTCCATGGCCTGGCTCCTCCTGCCCTACAAGAGTCCCACCATGATCTGGGGCTTCGGCGGGGAGGGGCTGCGGACCACGATCTCGGTGGAGGGCTTTTGGTACCGTATACTCTCGGACTTCCTGGCGATCCGGATCTCCGAGGAGTTCATCTTCCCGACGGGGATGGTCCTGACCTTCGCGGCCTGCGCCGCCCTGGTCTGGTTCTTCCTGCACCTGAAAACCGGGACGGCGCTGACCGCCGTCGGGTCCAATCCCACCTACGCCCGGGCGTCCGGAATACCGGTGGACCGGATGCGCACCGTCAGCGTGATGATCTCCACCATGCTCGGGGCCTTCGGAATCCTGGTGTACGAGCAGAGCTTCGGGTTCATCCAGCTCTACGACGGCCCCTTCTCCATGGCCTTCCCGGCCGTGGCGGCCATCCTGATCGGCGGCGCCAGCATCAACAAGGCCTCGATGCTGAACGTCTTCCTGGGGACGTTCCTCTTCCAGGGCATCCTGACGATGACCCCCGTGGTCATCAACGCGGTCATCAAGGCGGATCTCTCGGAGGTGGTGCGCATCGTCATCTCCAACGGGATGATACTGTACGCCCTGACCCGGAAAGCGAAGGTGGCAAGATGAAAACCAAGATACGGCTATTCTTCATTGACAACGCCGTGGTGATCGTGGTAGCCATCCTGATCGCCCTGGCAATCCCGGTCTCGGGGCTCCCGGCCCGGTACCTGATCCAGGAGATCCTCTCCCGCCTCGGCCGGAACTCCTTCCTAGTCCTCTCGCTCCTCCTGCCCATCATGGCGGGTATGGGGCTGAACTTCGGCATGGTCCTGGGGGCCATGGCCGGGCAGATCGGCCTCATCTTCATCACCAGCTGGAACATAGTCGGGATCCCGGGGATACTCCTGGCGGCCATCCTCTCGACCCCGATCGCCGTGATCCTGGGGTATATCTGCGGCTCGGTCCTCAACCGCGCCAAGGGCCGCGAGATGGTCACGGGCTACATCCTGGCTTTCTTCATGAACGGCCTTTATCAGCTCCTGGTGCTCTACGCCATGGGCCTCGTTATCCCGATCGGCAACCCGGAGCTCCTCCTGTCCCGGGGCTACGGCATCCGAAACGTGGTCAACCTCCTGGGGATACGGCAGTCCCTGGACAAGCTCATCCCGGTCGGCGTCGCCGGGGTGCAGGTGCCCGTTGCCACGTACCTCGTGGTGGCGGCCATGTGCCTCTTTATCGTCTGGTTCAAGAAAACCAAGCTTGGACAGGACATGCGCGCCGTGGGGCAGGATCGGGCGGTGGCGCTGGCGGCGGGGATTCCCGTGGAACGCACGCGCATCGTGGCCATCATCATCTCGACCCTCTTCGCTTCCTACGGGCAGATCATCTTCCTGCAGAACCTGGGCACCCTGAACACCTACAACTCCCACGAGCAGGCGGGGATGTTCTCCATAGCGGCCCTCCTGATAGGCGGCGCCTCGGTCGCCAAGGCCACCATCCCGAACGTCTTCCTGGGGGTCGTCCTATTCCACCTGATGTTCATCGTCTCACCCATGGCGGGCAAGAACCTCATCGGCTCGGCCCAGCTGGGGGAGTTCTTCCGGCAGTTCATCAGCTACGGCGTGATAGCCCTGGCCCTCGTGCTCTTCGCGTGGAAGCGGCAGGCCAACGAGGATGCCTCCCGGGCGTACCTGCGCGGGGGCGCCGGGGGAGGCGAGGCCGCCCCGAAGGGAGGGAATGCATGACCCGAAAATCGCTGCTCCTCCGGGGCGGGGCCGTCCTTTTCCTGCTCCTCTTATCGGTCTTCCTGTTTGTCGTGGGGAAGGGCCACAACGTCTACTTCGACACCCGGGCCGTGACCGTGGACGGGGTCGAGTACGATGCTCCGGACACGACGGCGGTCAGCATCGACGGCGGCGAGGCGGAGGAGATGGGCCGGGCCGAACGCGCGGTGCGCTCCGTCGTCGGGGCCCGGCACACGGTCCTGGCGGAGTCCCTCGCGGGGGACGACGCCCGGGCCGAGAGGAAGGTCCGTCTGCCCCTCGGACGGACGGACGTGATCATCTCGATACCGGCCCTCCTGGCGGGGCTCCCGGACGACAAGGTGGTCCTGCCCTACGTATCCTTCGCCCAAGCCGCGGAGCGGATGGAGCAGATGACCATGCAGGAAGACCCGGGCGGGGATTTCACCGAGCAGAGCGGTGCGGCCCCGGAGGCCGAGCCGGACTTTTGACCGGGTGTCGATGACGCGGGCAGGCGCTTTTTTTGCATCCGGTTGAGCGACGGCGGGGTCCGGATGCGCGCCGCTCCCGCGGGCGGGCCGTCCTTCGGACCTTACGGCCGGGACCGGGCATTCGAAAGGAAGCCGACTATCGTATATACTTCCCGGTACCGGGGTGTCCGATACGTCGGTTGCTTGTCGGACACCCCTTTCAAGGAGGCCCGCCGTGTCCGAGTCCCTGGCTGTCTGCCGCGTCCCGGAATCCGGGATCGACGTATCCCTGCGGCTTTCCATGGCCGCCCGGCACGGCCTCGTGACCGGGGCCACCGGGACGGGCAAGACCGTCACCCTGCAGGCCCTGGCCCAGGGGTTTTCCTGTTCCGGCGTCCCGGTGTTCTGCTGCGACGTGAAGGGCGACCTCTCCGGCATCGCGGCCCCGGGCGGGGACAACCCTAAGATCGCCGCGGCCTTCGGGAAGCTGGGACTCGCGGAGCCAGCCTGGGCGGGCTGCCCCGCGGTGTTCTGGGACGTCGCGGGAAAGGCGGGACACCCCCTTCGGGCTACCGTCTCCGACCTGGGCCCCCTGCTCATGGCGAGGCTCCTGGGGCTCAAGGACGTCCAGTCGGACACCCTGCGGCTGTTGTTCCGGGTGGCGGACGAGCGGGA
>CAYTYG010000230.1:0-5385 GCA_964441515.1 uncultured Treponema sp. | reverse complement strand
GTCTCGCCGTCGGAGGCCTCCACTACGCCCTCGGCGCAGTAGATGAGGATGTTCCCCGACACGGACGAGGATACGCCGAACTCGGTCCCCCGTACGCCCATGACCGCCGCGTCCGTCTTGACCTGCATGGTGGGGGAGCCCGAAAGCTTCGCTACCTTGGAGCCGATCTGGCCGGCCACCAGCTCCAGAGTGGTCCTGGGGCCCCCGGATCCCTGGGACACCCGGACATAGACCGCGGACTTGGCCTTCACGGTCAGGGTTCCGCGCATCCCGGTGGTCCTGCTCAGGTTGATGACGGCAATTCCGTCCCGGCCCGTCTTGATGAAATCGTCCACCAGGATCTCGTCCCCGATATTGATCTCGAGCGTGTCGGGAAACTCGGGCGAGGAGACGCGGTTGAGGATCACCTCGCCCTCGGCGTACTCGATCTCCCCGAAAACGGCCTGGGCGGCGGCGCCCGAAGCCAGGATAAAAAGGCCAAGGATGGCCGGGATTACGCGTTTCATCCCCTACTCCTTTTTTTCGCGGGGCTTCCCGCTATTCATCCGTCCCAGTATACCGCGCGGCCCCGGGGATTTCGAGAAGAGCTCCGACCCGGTACGCCCCGGCGCCTTGATGGAGGTTTATATGCTCACGCCGAAAAAGAGCTTGGGCCAGGCCTTGAAGTCGAGCCCGAGGAATTCTCCGCTCCATCCGTCGGATCCGAACGAGGAGACCCGCAGCCGATCCGGCACCCGGGAGCCCCATTGGGGAACGTCGAAGTCCGCCTCGACGCCCAGGAAGACGCGGACGCCCGCGAAGAGGGGGACGTTCAGGGAAGCCCTCAAGGAGGGGTAGGGACAGAGCTCTTCCCAGAAAGCTTTCCTGTCCTCGGTTTCCGCGGCCTCGGAAAGGGCTTTCCTGCGGGCCGGGTAGAGCTCCTGTTCGAGGCAGAACTCCAGGTCCAGCCCTCCGTTGTTGATCTTGAACCGGTGCCCCAGCCCGAGCCCCGCGATAAGGGTGTCCCAGTCCCGGAACCAGTCCTCGGAGCCCAGTCCCGCGTAGTATACGCTATAGAGTCCGGCGGTTCCGGACTTGTAGTGAGCGTAGACCATGTCCTCGTCGGGGATATAGTGAATTCCAATCTCGTTGACGCCGTCGCCGATCAGGTTGATAAGACCGATGACCGCCCCGTCGACGCTGTCCGCGACATTCACCAGGCCGATCATGACCCCGTCCACCTCGTCCGCCGCGTTGAATACTCCGGCGAGCATGCCGCCGTCCACCTTTCCGGCGGTGTTGAAAACGCCGGCTACCTGGTAGCCGTTTACGTCTCCCGCGGTATTGAAGACCCCCGCTACCTGGAAGCCGTCCGTTTCCTCGGCGGTGTTGAAGACTCCCGCCAACTGGAATCCGTCCACGTCCCGGGCGGTGTTGAAAACCCCCGAGACTTGAAAGCCATCCACGTCCTCGGCGACTCCAAAAACCCCGTTTACTTGCACGCCGTCCAGCTTCGATACGGCCGTACCCACGAGCCCGAAGGCAAAAGATGTATCGTAGAGACCGAAGGGGTACTGAATCCCCGGCACGAGGCTGAAGATCATGGGGGTATACGGCCGGTCGGCGGAATCCGGCTCGGCGTCCCGACCGACCGCGGAATCCGGTCCGCCCCGGTCTTCCTCGACATCCCCGGTTTCCCCGGAATCCTCCCGGCCTTCGGAATCTTGGTATTTTTCCCGGGCTTTTTCGAGTACGCTCTGCTCGTCGGGTTCGGAAGCGTCCTGGGCGTAAAGGGCGGGCAGCCGCGCGCACATCGCTACGGCGATAAAAAGAAAGACCATACGTTTCATATTACTCCCCTGTCAGGCGAGTCGATTCATGCCCCCGTACGGGGCGCACGAGAAAAGTCTATCGCGCCGGCGGGGAAAAAACAGGACGCCCCGGGCCGAGCCTCACCGGCCCAGGAGAGAAAGCCCCACGGTCAGGCCTCGGACCGCCTTGTCGTCGCCGTACAGGCAGACCCCCAGGTACCGGATGGCCCCGGGTTCGCTCCGGAGCAGCCGTCCGATATATTCCTCGTACGTCCGGGTCTGCTGCGCTACATCCGTAAAGTCGGCGTACCGGACCCCGGGGATTTCCGCGGCGCGGGTCCTTAGATCCCCCAGGGCCCGGGATTCGGCCCCAAGCACGGGGACCGGCAAGTTCGTGATGCCCGGGTGGAGGCTTCCCGCCGCGTCCGGTATATCCGGACCAACGCTCTCCGGCACCGCCTTTCCGATGCTCATGCCCAGGATGGCCGCCGTGTTGGCGGCCAAGCCGGGGGGCAGATCCTTGTCTATGATTATGGCCAATCGCATGTGGGCCTCCTTGCGGGGAGGCTAGCGGATCCCGGGCCGCCCGTCTTGTACGATCCGGACATCCTTCCGGACGGATTCCGCGTATTCGGCCGGCGTAAGTCCGACATGCCGTGCGAAAACCCGGGTCAGGTGGCTCTGGTCGTAGAACCCCGCGGCCTGCGCGACCCGAGAGGGCGCCAGCCCTCTACGCAGTAGGCGCCGGGCGGCGTTGACCCGGAGATTCGTGAGGTACGCGTAAGGGGGCAGGCCGTAGGCGGAACGGAAGATCCTCAACGCCTCCCGCTCGCAGACGCCGGCCGTCGCGGCCAGATCCCGGAGCGCGACCCGCCGGCAGCGCTTCTCCCGGAGTAAGGCCTCCATCCTCCGCGCCCGGGGCTCCCCGGTGCGGCCGTCCGGATCCCGACCCGTCTCCGCCTGGGAAGATCCCCCGGGGGCGTCCGCCGACGAGAGGATCAGATCCTTCAACCGGTCCTCCGCCTCGCGGCGGGCTTCCCCGTCCGGAAGCCGGGAGGCCCGGGCCGCCTCGTCCAGCACCTCGAAGGCGTCCGGAGAGGCGGGAACGGCGCGCAGGGCGCCGGAGTAGAGAAACCGCCGCAGTACGGGTTCCTCGAAGTTTTCCCGCATCCAACCGGGTCGGACCAGGAGAAGGATGTAGGACCAGGCCCCGGGGACCTCGGGATTGCAGGCGTGGGGGATGCCTTCGGGTATAAGCACGAGGCGGCCCGGGCCCTCGGACGAGCCTCCCGCGGGCGTCTCGGACCGGATCCGGCCGTTCAGGACCAGGGCTATGGAGTACTCCTCGTGGAAATGCATGCGGAAGGAGCGGGAGAAGCCCCGTATCCTCTTGGCCTCCACGACGGCGGGCGCCATGGACTCAATCCTCCAGCATCCCGTTCCGGGAAAGCCAGTCGCAGAAGAAACAGGGATCGTCCGTCTTTCCGGGGAATCGGACCCCCCGGGCCTCCAGCTCCCTGCGCCGCCGATCCAGGCCCTTCTCGTAGCAGAGGCGGACATGGGGGCTCTCGGACGCCTTCCTCAGGAGGCCGGAATAGTCATCCTCCCGAATGTTCCCGACGATGAGGGAGGGATTCTCGTTGGCGAACCCGCAGCATACGGCCACGGAGCCGTCCGGGTGGACGTAGAAGACGTTTCCCGGCCCCTCGCAGAAGTCCTCCCGGAACCAGCGGGCCGATCCCCAGGCGTCCTCCCCGGCGGAGGCGGAATACGGAAAGCGGAGGACGGGCAGGTCGAGTATCTCCCCGGCCGCGGCTTCTTCCCTCCTCGGCTCTCTCTCCGAGACGGCCCGGGGCTCGCCCTCCGAAAGAACGAGCCGCCCCCCCAGGAGCTCCGCCAGGGAGGACAGGCGCCCCAGCCACGGGCCGTCGTCCGGGGAGCGCACCGAGAGGATCTCCGCGCAGTCCTTCCGGCTCCAGACACGGAAGACTCCACCCAGGAATTCCGCGAGCTTCCCGGGATCCTGGCCGTGGTAGGCGTCGAAGCTCAGTCCGAAGGTGCCGTCGAAGCCCGACTCGAAAAGTCGTCGGAGGACGGTTTCCAGCTCATCCCGGCTTTCGAACCACGAGCCGTTGGTCATGAGCCGGTCGAAATAGAGCCCCGAGTCCACCGCTGCGCGGGATACATCGCAGAGGAAGTCCGGGCGCAGGAAGGGCTCGCCGCCGGAAAAGCCCACGCGCTCTATGCCGCCCTCCGCGCAGGCCGGGAGGAAAGCCGCGGCCTCGGCCGCCGAGAGCTCCCCGAGAATCCGGCTCACCCTGCAGTGGGGACAGACGAGGTTGCATCTCGAGGTAGGGGCGAAGATCACCTGAGTCGGCTTGAACACGGAGCCTCCCGGCGCCTTCGGAGCGCCTGGGAGGGCATCCGAAGGGCCTGCGTTTTCGATGTCCCGATCTTTACACGCGGGGAAAAAAGAATCAACCTAAGGCGTTCCTCCGTTCCGTCGGCCGGCACGGAGGACGATGCCGCCTTGTCGGGAAGGCCCCTTGCCGAAGGGCGGGAAGATGCGGGAATCCGGGTCGGACGCCGGCCGGAAAGGAGTGAGGATGGCGAACCGTACGGCCCTCCGAAAAAGCGCCCCGGCGTGGAAGCCCCTGCCCGGCGGCGCGTCGAACATCCTGGACTGGCTCCTTTCCGGAGACGTTTCCATCCGGTACCGGACGCGCCGGGAACTGCTGGGGGAAAGCGAAGAATCCCTGGCGCCCTTGCGCGGCCGAATCGCCCGGGAGGGTTGGGGTCGGCGCTTCCTGGACGCCCGGGATCCCTACACGGGGATGTGGGGCGGCGGCCTGTACATGCCGAAATGGGTCAGCACCCACTATACCCTCCTGGACCTGATGGCCCTGGGGCTGCCCGGGAACGACCCCCGCTTTCTGCAGGGAGCGGAACTCCTCCTGGAGCGTTTTCTGGGCCCCGACGGGGGCATCTACGTGGCTAAGACCGTGCCCGTTGCGGACGTTTGCGTGAGCGCCATGGTCTTTTCCCTGGCCCTCTACGCGGGCATCCGGGACGAACGCGTCTTCCGCATCCTGGCTTACCTGGAACGGCATCGCCAGCCCGACGGCGGCTGGAACTGCGACGACGCACGGTCCGACACTTCCTCCTTCGCCACGACGATCTCCGTCCTGGAAGCACTGTTGGACGCCCGACGGGCGGGTCTGGGAAACGTCCGAAGCCTGGAAACCATGGCACGGGGCGGCGAGGACTGGCTCCTTGCGCGGCGCCTCTACTTCGGCCTGCGGAGCGGCCGCACGGCGAATCCGGAGTTCCCCTATCTCTCCTTCCCCTGCCGCTGGAAGTACGATCTGCTCCGGGGGCTCTTATACTTCGCCCGGGCCGGCCGTCCCCGGGACGAGAGGATGTCGGAGGCCCTGGCGGTTCTGAAGGCCAAGCGCCGGTCGGACGGTGCCTGGCCCGTTCAGCGCAAGCATCCGGGGGCCGTGCACTTCGACATGGAAAAGACCGGGGGGCCGAGCCGCTGGAACACCCTGCGCGCCCTCCTGGTCCTTCGCTCCTACGGGGGCGCCGATTCCGA
>CAYTYG010000229.1:0-5422 GCA_964441515.1 uncultured Treponema sp. | reverse complement strand
CTTTATTGGCCGCGGCCTGGACTACGCCCTGGCGATGGAGGCTTCCGCCGGGGCCCGGACTTACTACGACACCGTTACGGTCGTGCTTTCCCACCTGCGGGAGAACTACTTCTATTCCCTGAAGCCCGGCGCCTCCTCGGAGGGGGGGCAGCTGGAGCACTTCCTGTTTCGGGGGAGGAAAGGATACTGCTCGTACTTCGCGTTCTCCATGGCGATACTCTTGCGCTCCCTGGGGATCCCGGCCCGGGTCGCGGCGGGCTTTTTCGTGGACCCCGACGCGGCTGTCCTGGAGTTCCATCCCGTCCGCGCAGATATGGCCCATGCCTGGACGGAGGTCTGGTTCGGACAGTACGGCTGGGTGGCCTTCGATCCCACGAGCCGCGTGCCGGCCCCCGGCGAGCGCTTCGAGGAGTCCGGGTCCCTGGATCCCGCCCTGTTGGAACGCCTTCTTCGGGAGATACTCCGGGGAGCGCCCGGGGTCGAAGGAAGGGCTTCCGCCGCCGCCGGGGAGAGTGTAACCCCCGCACGGGCGTTCCGGGCCGCGGCGCTTTGGGCGCTCCGCCGGACCTGGTTCCTCCTTCCCGCCCTCTACCTTGTTTTGGTTCTTGCGGCCCGGGGCGCCCGCCGCCTTCGGATTCTGCGCCTAGGACCGGTTCGACGCCGGGCCCTGGAAGCCTGGGAAGCCCTGGAACGGAGCCTTGCCGCCGCGGGCGTCCATCGGCCTCGGGGCCAGTCGGTGCCCGATTTCGCGGACCGCCTGGACAGGGAGGGAGGCCCGGCCGTCGGTTCCGGGTACGGCGTCCTCGCGCGTAAGCTGGAGGCGGTTCTTTACGCCCCCTCGCCGGATACCGGGGATGCCTCGTCCCTCCTGGAGGGAGTAAAGCGGCTTAGGATCGGGGTCCGGTCGAGGACTTCCGCCCTTTCCCGGGCCGTCTCGTTCCTGGACCTCCGCGAGGCGTTTCGGCCTTTGCCGGGAAGGGGTCTGCGGTGAGGCGCCGAAAACCTCTCGGAATAGTCCCGGACCCTGGCGTCCGAGGGCGGGGGGCTTCCCGCGCCCGGCGATGGATGAGCCTGGTTTTCCTCTCGGTCTGCGCGTTCCGGGCCTTCCCCGAGGAACCGGACATCCCAGCCCTGGAGGACCGCGCGGCCAAGGCCGCCCGGGAGGGCGATTACGGGGCGGCGGCCCGTATACTGCGGGAGGCGCGGCAGTCGTGGCCCGGCGAGCCCCGGATACCGCTCCTTCTCGGGGACCTCTATACGGACCGGGAGCTCCACACCCTCGCCCTGGACGAATACCGGGAGGCGGAGAAGCTGGACCCGGAAAACCCGGAAATCCTCCAGCGGATCGCCGACGGATACGGCTTTCTCAACCGCGAGGAGGATTCCATCCGGTACCTTGAGCGTATCCTGGGGCGGGATCCGGGCAATCAGCGCGCCCTCGGGGACCTGGGCTGGATGCTCTTCAAGACCCATAAGCTCCAGGAGGGCATTCGGATACTGGAGGACGCGGAGAAGAGCCTCGGGCGGGATATCGGCTTCTCGATGACCCTGGGAACCCTCCGGGCGGAACTCTTCGACTACGGGGAAGCCCGGCACAGGTACGAGGAGGCCATCTCCGAGGCCCGGGCCCAGGGCTATATCCGGTTCACCTCCGTGGCGTACTACAATCTCTCTCTCCTGGAGTCGAGATTTCGGCTCTGGGACCGGGCCCTGGAAGCCGCGGACATGTCGATCCGGACGGAGCCGCGGCCCTCGGGCTACCTGGCCCGGGGAGAACTCCGCCTGAGGCGCATGGAGCAGCGGGCCGCAGTGGAGGATTTTCGGAGCGCCTACGGTCTGGACACCACCCCCCTCGCGCGCCTGAGCCTGGCCGAGGCCGCCCTTTCCTCGGGGAGGCCGGAGGAAGCCCTGGCCTGGATACGGGAAGTAGCCGAGCTGGAGGACCATCCCTGGATGGCGAGCTTCGGAACGGACCCGGAGAGCTTTTCCATGGACCTCCACGAACTGTTCTGGAAGGCCTATAAAGCCCGGGCCGCCCTGCGGGCCCGACGCCCTGGAGCGGATCGGAAGGAGACCCTGCGCTCCCGGGTCGGGGCCCTTGCGGACCGGGTCCGGGCCGCCTATCACGAGAGGCTTTTCCGGAAGGCCGCCCGGGCCGTGGCCGCGGCCTACCGAAGGGAAGGGGCGAACCTGCCCGCGGCGGTGTACGCGGTGCAGGCCTTTTGGCCTTACCCGCGGCTTGCCCGGAAATACCTGGAGGAAGCCCGGGACCGGGAGACCGTCCACGTCCCGGGCGCCGCCGCGGTCTACGACCTGGAAGCGGCGATCCTGGACAGGGACGCCGCGGCCCTATCGGCGGCGATAGCCCGTCTGGACCCGGTATGGGAACGGGATGTGGAAGCCGAGGGGCTGGGCGAGCTTGCGGGCCTACTGTTCCGGTCGGGCCGCGGGGAGGAAGGCCGGGCGGCCCTGGAACGCCTCTGGCTCCTCAGCCCGGGCGCCTTGGCCCCCCAGGGTTTTTCGGTTCCGGCCCTCGTCAAGCTCGAGGTTTCTTCCGATGTCGCAAGCCGTACCACGGCGGGCCTTGAGCGGCGTCTTCGGCGGTTGGGTATGGGTTTTAAGGGGGAAAAGGACGAAGCCTTCGGGTTTTTTCTTCGCCTGCGGGTGGACAGGGAGGGGGCGGACTACACACTTACCCAGCGCTCCTCCGGGGCGGTGCTCCGAACGGGAAGCGTCCGCTTCGGTTCGTCCGGTCCTTCCGCCGGGGGAATGGCCCGTTTCCTTTTCGACAGCCTGAACGGAACGGGCCTGTAGACGGGTACCCGGGCCTGCGTTTTTGCGCTCCGATACGGCGCCGGATGCTATACTGTAGTCCGATGAAGCGTACAGCCTGGATCCTGGCCGTCCTCTTCGGATTGGCGTTCCTCGGCGCGACCCTCATGAACGCGGGCCTCGTTGAAAAGAGCCGGGAAGCCTTCGAGGAGGGGGTCTTTCGGGAGACCTCCGCGATCCCCAAGGCCCGGTACCACCTGGTCCTAGTGGTTCCGGACGACGAAGACTCGTTCTTCTCCGGCCTGGTGAATGGGGTACGGTCGGAGGCGGCCCGAGCGGACGCGGCGGTCCAGGTTTTCCGCAGTTCCGTTTCCCCCGTCGACGAGGCGGGGCGCTACTTCGAGATAGCCCTGGGATCGGGGGTGGACGGGATCATCCAGTACTCTGCGCCCCGGGGGCTTTCCGTCCTGGATCGGGCGGAGCGAGCCGCCAAGGCGGGCATCGTCTTCATTCCCGTGGGGACGGATCTTCCGGAGGGCCAGCCCATGGGGTTCATCGGCTCCGCGTCCCTGCTCCAGGGATATGAGGGGGGAAGGCGCATCTGCGCCGCCCTCGGCTCCTCCGCGAGGGTCGGGGTCATACTGCCCGCCAACGGTACGGGTCCCGAGAAACAGGAACCCCTTTACCTGGGAATTTCCGCCGCCCTGCAGGCCCACCCGGGGGCCGAGGTGGCCGCCCTGACCCGGGCCCGACCGGGGATGCTGGCGGGCGAGGAAGCCGCCTCCTCCATGCTGACCGCCGATCCGGGGATCAACGCCATCTTCTGCGCCAACTCCCGGGACACGGTGGGCGTGGCGCAGGTCGTCGTGGGACTCAACCGCGTGGGAAGCATCCTGGTGATCGGCGCGGACGAGACCCGCGAGATACTCCGGTACATCGAGAAGGGCGTCGTGGCCGCCAGCATAGTCCGGGACTCCGACTGGATAGGCCGGGAGGCCGTCCGTTCCTTCCTCCGCCTCAAGGCGGGGGAGCCTCCCTACCCCCCCGTCGAGGCCGGCTTCGTGGTGCGTACGGCCCGGGAGCCTTCGCCGTGAGGCTGGGAAGCGTCCGCGGCAAGATCATCCTGAACTCCGCGATCGTTCTGGCCCTGGTGGCCCTGGCGGTGCTCTATACGGGACTCGCTTCCATGGAACTGGCGCGGGGGGTGGAGATCCTTTTCCGGAACAACCGCCTGATGGAGGACCTGCGCGGATCCCTGGGCCTCACGAAGGCAAGCCTGACGCAGTACCTCTCCTTGAAAAGCTCGGAAGCGCTCAAGGAGTACATCAAGCACTCGACCCGCCTGGCGGAGCTCGCCCGGCGCCTCAACCGGGAGATACGGGCGGACGACGCACTGCTGCTCCAGAGGAACTTGGCCGGGCTGTTGGACTCTTTCCTCTCGGATACGGAGGCCAGCGTAGCCGCGAAGCGCGGACGGGACGTCCCCTCCTACACCGACCGCTTCGAGAACGCCGAACGCACCCTCGGCCTGATCAACTTCCTTATAGACCGGATCGACGGCATATTCATCTCCGACGCGCTGAAGGCGTTCTCGGGGTTCAATTCGCGAATTACGGCGGTCTTGGCCACGAACTCGGCTCTCGTGATCTGCGCGACCCTCATGGGCATGGCGATGCTCGTCAGCTTTTCCTACCGCCTCACCGAGCCCCTGGCCAAGCTGGCCCGGGCAGCCGAAGCCCTGGGCCGGGGGGACTACGGCCACGAGCTTCCGGCCCCGGGAAACCCGGACGAGATCGGGATCATGGCCGCCTCGTTCTCCAGCATGCGGGAGAGCGTCCGGCGCTCCTTCGAGGAGCAGAAGGCCAAGGCGGACCTGGAGCGGAGCCTCATGCAGGAGCGTGTGCGCCTGTTGGACATGGACCACAAGCTCAAGGACGCCGAGCTCCTCGCCCTGCAGACCCAGATCAACCCGCACTTCCTCTTCAACACCCTGACCGCCGGGCAGCAGCTGGCCCTTTCGGAGGGGGCGGACCGGACGGCGGATTTCATGGAGAACCTGGCGTCCTTTATCCGCTACGCCCTGAAGCCCCCGTCCCGTTCCGTACGGGTAGCCGACGAGCTGGAGTGCGTGCGGCTCTACATCTGGCTGCTGCGCCTGCGTTTCGGGGAGCGATACCGGTTCCAGGTGGAGGCGGACGAGCGGGCGCTCCGGGTGGAAACCCCGGCCCTGGTCCTGCAGCCCCTGGTGGAGAACGCCGTTGGCCACGGTCTCCGGGGAAGGGAGGAAGGCGGCGCCGTCCGAATACGGGCGAGCCTGGAGGGCCGGGAGGCGGTGCTCTCGGTGGAGGATACGGGGGACGGGATGAGCCTCCAGGAGATGGACCGGGCCATGCGGGAAGGGAACGGCGGCGAGGCGCAGGCCGGGGAAGGGATAGGACTCCGGAACGTCATCCGCAGGGTGACCCTCGCCACGGAAGGCCGCGGTCGCGTGGAGCTGGAGTCGGAGCCCGGTGCCGGCACCATAGTCCGGATACGGCTTCCGGCGGAGGGAGGGCCGGCGTGAAGCGTATACTGGTCGTGGACGACGAGCGTCCCGTGGTGGAGGCCGTCGAGCTGATGGTTCGGCGCGACCTGGCCGGGGAGTTCACGG
>CAYTYG010000228.1:4601-5434 GCA_964441515.1 uncultured Treponema sp. | reverse complement strand
TTGTCCCATTCGCCGGTGCCCGTCTCGGCGGCGCGGCGGCGGAATTCCGCCTGTACGGCGGCCTTCTCGTCCCAGCGGCCGACGCGCCGCTCCATTCGTTCCGCGAAGCGCTCCAGTTTGTGCTCCAGCCGTTCCTCGTTGTGACGGCCGTGCCAGTCCCTGTGCCAGTCCCGTCCTCCGTCCCAGCCTCCGTCCCGACCTCCGCGCCGATGGCTCTCCTCGTACTCCCCGATCTTGTCCTCCACCAGCGAGACGATGCCCCGCACCGCGCGCTCGATATCCCGGCCCAGGGACTCCCCGTCCCGGCCCCGGGACGGCGGAGCCTCGGCGGGCTTCTGTTTGACCAGGAGGCCCTGGTCGGCCATACGGGCTATCGCCTCCCGCGCCTCGACGCCGTAGTCCCCGTAGCGCCCGAGCGCCTCGTCCACGGTAAGGCGGCGTCCCCCGGCTTTCGTGTCCGCGAGAATGGCCGCCCGAATCTCCGCGGGGGAGCCGCCCGGGGAAGGTCTATAGCGGTCCCGTCCGGTCTCCGGTTCCGCCTCGTAGGCTCCCGTCGGGAACCGGGGGACGGGCCTGCCGTGCTCGGGGTCGAACTCCACGTTGGCGCTGGATATCTCGTAGGCTTGGATCTCCTTGGTGATGTTCTTAAGGGATACCTTGCCCAGCTTGACGGACTTGAAGTCGATCTTGTTGAGGACATGGTTGTAGACATCCCCGGATATGCAGACTGCGCCGGGATGCGCCAGGGACTGGAGGCGAGCGGCGATGTTTATACCCTCTCCAAGGGCGTCGTTCTCGAAGAGGACGGCTCGCTCGAAGTCGGCGAAACCATG
>CAYTYG010000228.1:1471-4591 GCA_964441515.1 uncultured Treponema sp. | reverse complement strand
GTATTCCCATGCGCACCAGGAGGGGAAGCTCCCGGTGTTCCCGGTTGTGGGCGTACAGCTTGTCCTGGATCTCCAGGGCGGTCTGCAGCGCCTCCACGGTATTCCGGAAGTCCACGAGGGCGGCGTCGCCGATCGTCTTGATCACCTTACCGTGGTGCCGTTCGGAGGATTCCGCGATCAGGTCGTTGTGGAATTTGAGGAGGCGCAGGGCGGCCGCCTCGTCCCGCTCCATCATGCGGGAAAACCCCGCTATGTCCGTATAGAGGATGGCGGCGAGGCGGTAATCTTTTTTCTCCATTGACTAAGGAAGATATACGTTAGCGGGAAGAAGCGTCAAGGACGGGAGAAAAATGCCGTCAAGTCGCCTCGGCAAAGCGCGCTTCCTGCCTCGCCAGGTCCACCCCGGACAGGACAAGGGAAACCTCCCGGTTCAGTTCCGGGCGGGAAAGCTTGACCCGGGTCTCCAGGCCCAGGGAGGGGATGTATACGGACGCGGCGCCGTTTCCCGTTCCGACGACGATTCCGGTTCCCTTCCAGTCCGGCTCCCGCAGGAGGCTCGCAAGCGTCCAGTGCAGCTGGCTCGCGCGCTCCGTCTGCTTGAGAAGTCCCCCGGCGGCCGCGGCCCGCCCCAGGCGGTCGGAGATATCCTCCTCGGACAACGGCTTTCTCCCGGCCAGGACCGCTCGTATCTGCTGGTGCGCCAGAAGATCCGAATAGCGGCGCAGGGGGCTTGTGGCCTGTGCGTAGAAGGAGACTCCGAGGCCCCGGTGGGCCCGGGGTTGGGGGCCGGCCATGCCCGCCCGCATGAGCCTGCGCTTCGCGAATTCCCCCGCGAGTCCGGAGGGGAGGGACCCGGCGTCCTGGGGGGCTTCCTGGCTATAGTAGGGGAAGGGCAGGGACCGCTCGAAGGCCCACCGGGCCGCGGCCTCGCCGCCCAGGATCATGAGTTCCCGAACCATGCCCGCGGAACGGAACGCCGGGATCGGCTCCACCCGGGGCTTTCCGTCCTCCACCCAGACCCGTACCTCCGGGATGTCGATATCCACGGCCCCCGCCGCCAACCGTGCTGCGTGGCGGGCGGAGGCTATATCGGCCAGGGCCGCCAGGGCTCCCCGGTCCAGGAGCGGGTCCGCGGAACCGTAGGAGAGGCGCTTCACGCGGATCAGGGAGGGGAGTATCCCGATCTCCCGGATCGAGCCGTCGGAATCGAGGGAGACGCGGATGGAGAGGGCCCGGGATACCTCCGAGAGCCCCAGTCCGAAGCGCTCCAGCGCGGCGTCCGGGAGCATGGGATAGGAATTCTCCGGGAGATAGAGCGTCGCGGCCCGGTCGGCCGCCTCCAGGTCCGCCGGGCTACCGGGGGGCACCGCGGAGGCCGGGTCCGCAACGTGAATCCATACCTCGCCGCCGTCGAAGGAGACCGCGTCGTCCGGGTCGCGGCTCCATGCGTTGTCGACGGCCCAGGCCTCCAGGGCGGTGAGGTCCGTCCTTCCCTCGTCGTCGTCCGGGTCCAGGGCCATGTCCGGGGCCCGGAGGCTAACCCCGAACCGCGTCGGCCATGGATTCACGGCGTCCGTCCAACGCCCCGTCCGCAGGAGCCAAGAGTGGACGGCTTCCGGGTTCTCCGCCAGCCCTAGGTCCGCCAGCGTCCGGGCCTTCTGCGTGGCGCCCATCGCGAACGCCTCCACCTCTCCCAGGTAGCGCTCGTCCCCGTGCTCGAAGCGCCCCTTCCGGGCGCGGGCCACGAAAGCCTCCCGGTCGGCCGCCTCGTTCTCCCTGCGCGCTCTGCGGGCGGCTTCCCTCTCCCGTTCCTCCCGGGATACGGCGCGGAGTATTTCCCCGTCCATGCGGAACCGGGTACCCTCCGAGGCCTCCAGCCGGCAAGCCAGGGATTCCTCCGGACCGAAACGTCCGAACACAAGATCGCAGAGCTCCCGGAGGGACAGGGACGCTTCCGGGTCCATCTCCCAGGCGGTCTCGAAATCCCCGTCCGGGCGGGGCTCCGGAATCCGGGACAGGGGCCCGGGATGGATCAACTCCACATCCTTGGGACGTACCTTGAGAGGGGGCGAGCCCGGAAGGGCCAGTTCGATCTTGTCGCCCGCGGCCGTAACTAGGGCGGGCCTGCCTTTGTAATAGACGAGGGAGCCGTTCGGTATCATGGAGCCGCCTGAATAAGGAGTAACATCCGGCCGGGCCGTGGAAGGCATTATACCGGGAGAGCGCGGAGGGTGAAAAGGCGAGGGGATCCCGGCGGAATCAATTCTTTCCGGCTTCGGTCGGGCCGGGAAGGGAGAAGAAAAGCCCGTATTGACGAAAAACGGGTTTCGGGTATGCTAGAGGAAGCGGGCTTAGTCCGCCGTTCCGCATCCGCCGGGCTTTTCTCGACCCGGCCGATATGCGACACCAGGAGGAAATCTGAATCATGACAGCGTTAATAATCGGTGTGGTTTTAATTGTTCTGGCCGTACTGGCTTGTATTCCCGTCGGGCTGGGTTGGTGGCTGGATGTTCTGGCTTTCCTGAGGGGCTCCCTGCCCGTCCTGGCCGTACTGGCGGGGCTGATCGCCGTCTTCATCGGCATCGCGGACATCAAGGACCGGATGGAAGCCAAGAAAGAGGAAGAGGAGGAGGCCAAGGAGAGCGCGGCTTCCGGGAAAAAGGAGTAAGGCTTTCCGCTGTACGGCGCGATCCCTTAATTCCATACCGCACGAAGCCATGGCCTTGACACAACTTTCGTAGTATGGGAATATCAGCCCCGCTGTTTTAGGTATTTAGCTCGAAGGTGAAGGAATAGTTGCATGAAGACCGTCTTTGTTAAGCCCGATGAGGCCCCCCGGGCCTGGTACCTCATCGACGCCGAGGGCAAGCCTCTCGGGCGCGTGGCCGCCAAGGTAGCCAGCCTCCTGCGCGGCAAGAACAAGCCTTTCTACACTCCCCACCAGGAAATAGGCGACTATGTCGTGGTGATCAACGCCGAAAAGGTGGCCGTCACCGGCCGCAAGCGCGAGAACAAGCTCTATCGCTACCATACCGGTTTCCCGGGCGGACTGCGGGAGCAGACCTACCAGGCGCTTTCCGACCGGCAGGGGCTCTGGCTGGCGAAGGGAACGACCCTGCT
>CAYTYG010000228.1:0-1461 GCA_964441515.1 uncultured Treponema sp. | reverse complement strand
GGCACCCCGGCATGCCCCTGGAGATCGCCATCCGGGGAATGCTTCCCAAGGGACCCCTGGGCCGGAAGCTCAACAAGAACGTGAAGATCTACGCCGGCGCCGAACATCCCCACGCCGCGCAGCAGCCCGTATCCCTGGAACTCTAGGTTAGGAGAAGACGAGAATGGTCAGGAATCTGGGAATCGGCACGGGTCGCCGCAAGACCTCGATCGCCCGCGTCTACCTCCGCGAGGGTACCGGGAAGATCCTGGTGAACGGCCTGGAAGCCGACAAGTACTTCCGTTTCGAGGAGCTTGTCCTCAAGGTTCGGTCTCCCCTTGTCGTGACCGCGAACGAGAACAAGTTTGACGTCGTCATCAACGTGGTGGGCGGCGGCATGAACGGACAGGCCGGGGCCTGTCGTCACGGCCTGGCCCGCGCCCTTTCGCAGCTCGACCCGACCAACCATACCGCCCTCCGGACGAACGGGATGCTCTCCCGCGACCCCCGGATGGTGGAACGGAAGAAATACGGCCAGCGCGGGGCGCGCCGGCGGTTCCAGTTCTCCAAGCGCTGACGGGGACGCGACGCGATGCGCGTCGAATCCGTCGAAATCGGGGCCTCCGGGACCGTACGCATGCGTACGGACGGGGGCTCTCTTATTTTATTCCGCCAAGAATACCTCGGCATCCCCTCCGCCCACCTTCCCGCCCGGGGGGACGAACTCGGGGAAGAAACGCTCGCGGCGATTGAGGCCGCCCGGGAGTCCTACGAGGCGGAGGTCAAGGCCTTGGAACTCCTTGCGAGGGCGGAACATACGCGATACCTCCTTTCCCTGAAGCTTGTCCGGCGGGGAATTCCGGATAGGGCGATACGGGCCGCGCTGGACTACCTGGAGGGCCGCCGGCTCCTGGACGACGAGCGCTACGCCCGGGCCTGGGCGGAGGAACGGATCCGGAAGCGGGGCGAGGGCCCGAGCCGCCTGGTCTCGGGGCTGACGTCCCGGGGGGTGGCCGGGGATCTTGCCCGGCGCGTGACCGCGGAACTCCTCGCGGGAGAGGCCCGGCAGGAAGCCCTGGCCCGTTCCCTCGCAAGGCTGCTCAAGTCCGGACGGGGCGGCGGGGAGAAGGCGGTCCGAAGGCTGAGGGAGGAAGGATGGAAGCCCTCCGAAATAACCGCAGCCCTGGAATCTATTAACAAGGGAAGTGAATAGACGCGCGGCTTGACAATTCTTCGCATTGAATCCAAAATGTAAGAAATCATGGGTAACCAGAGGAGTTTTCCGCATGGATGACGACATCCTTACAATAGAAGAAGTAGCACGGTATCTTCGGGTTTCCGAACGCACGGTCTACGATTGGGCCCAGAAAGGCGAGATCCCCTCCGGCAAGATCGGGACGGTCTGGCGCTTCAAGAAGAGCGAGATCGAGCGGTGGGTGAACGAGAGGCTGTCGTCCAACCGCGCCTCCGGAACCTCCAGGA
>CAYTYG010000227.1:0-5449 GCA_964441515.1 uncultured Treponema sp. | reverse complement strand
GCCGATGGATATCATCGTATACATCCTGATGGATCAGTTCTCGGACTTGAACAGGAAATTGTTGTATACATTCGCAGACGCGGGGGAGTCGTAGATGAACCGCGTCTCGGGTATGCCCTGGTTGGTCTTGACGCCGGAAAAATCGAAAATAAAGAGTTCGTTGGCGAGTGTCGTGCCCGCTATGCGGCGTATCATCATCGTGTCGGGGTTGATGGAGAGGACTATGGTCCGGAAGCCCTCCGCCACGGTCCGCCGGTTTAGGATGAGCTTTATCACCTGTTCGGAGCTTCCTTCCTCCAGGGGAACCGGGTTGGGGCTCGACTCGTAAGCTACCGTGTAGTTCCTCCGCAGGGTCTTAAGCCCGTCCGCCGTGGCCATCCCCGCGGCCGCCGCCCCGGTTCCGCTCCCCGCGGTGCTCACGGATTGGCTCAGGACCGCCCGGTACTCCGGGATGTAGACCACCAGGGTTTCCCCGTTGAAGCAGATGACCTGGTCCGCGGGTTGGGTGAAATCTATACGGAGGAGCCCCGGCGCCTTGTACCAGACCGTTCCGAGCATGGCGGAGCTCTGGGTCTTGATGGAGATACGGGCCTCATAGTCCGCGATCTGTCCGTACCGCTCCGAGACCTGGGCGAAGAACTGTTCCGCGGTCTGTATGTCCTGGGCCGCCGCGGACGCCGCGGCGACAAGAGCCAGCAGGGCTGTAAGGATGCTTCGCTTCACCTGACGATCCTAGGATTAGGGTTCATGCCTGCGCGCTTCGGGCAACGCTTGGGGATATACTATCCCGGGGGTGTAAAAATAGCAAGGCGCCGACGGCCCCGTCAGGGCTTCCTGCGCCCGGGCAGCCGCTCCAGGACGAGGTACAGAAGCCGTTCGTCCGTTAGCTTCAGGAACTCTCCGCAGGCCGGGCAGGTGAACCGGGAGTTTTTAAGGCTCTCCTTCCGGCATCCGACGCAGTAGACCTTCCCGCAGGAGGGACAGGCACCGGCGGGGCTGTCGTCCGGGGGCTGTGCGCGTATGGCCCTTCCGACCGGGGCCGGGACCTGTCGGGGCGCCCTCCACTGTCGGCCGCAGGAGGCGCAGGTATAGAGGATGGTCGTCGCCTCCTCAATGGACTTGCGCACCCGGGAAGACCGCTCCGGGTCCGCCTTCGCCAGTTCGTCCGCGGATTCTTCGGCCTCCTTGTAAGCCCCCCGGAGTATCTGGTGCCGGGCCAGCCGCTCCAGCAGCTCCGGGTCCCCCGGGAAGATTTCCAGCCCCGCCCTCCAGGCCGTTTCCGCCCTGTACCTGTCCCCGTACCGCGCCGCCAGGTCGCCGGTCAGGAGATAGGTCCTCCGGTCCGGGGAGAGTTCCAGGGCTCGCCGCAGCTGGGATTCTGCCTCGGAGTAGCGCTCCAGCTCCAGGCAGCAGGCCGCGTAGTTTGTCCTGTATTCCGACTCCTCCGAGGGGGATGCCGTACCGGCGGATACGCGGACCGCCCGGTCGTACTCCCCGGCCGCGTCCTCCAGTCGCCCTTCCCGGACCAGAATGTTTCCGGCCTGGTTCCGGGCCCCCGGGGCTTCCGGAAAACCGGACAGGATTTCCAGGGCCTCGGAGGTCCGCCCGGATCGGGAGAGCGCGTCCGCTAGGTTGACGGCCGGGTCCACCTGGTCCGGCAGACCATCCCGCGCGGCCCGGAAGAGCCGGACGGCCTCGGCGAGGTCGCCCTTCCGGTCGGAGAGAAGCCCCTCCAGGTTGAGGGCCCACCCGTTTCCCGGGTCGAGCTCCCGAACCCTCTCTAGGGGCTTTTCCGCCCCCTCCTCGTCCCCGGAGAGGAAGAGGGCCTCCGCCAGGCGGAACCAGTAGAGGGGAAACCCCGACTCCAGCTCGCAGGCCCTGCGGAACCGGGCTACGGCCTCCTTCCGTTTGCCTTCCTCCGAAAGCTGAAGGCCCAGGAGATAGAAGACCGCGGAGTCGTCCGTGTCCTTCTCCGCTAGCCTTTCGAATATCCGGCGGGCTTCCTTTTTTTTCCCCGCCCGGAAAAGGAGCTTCCCCTCCAGGGCGGCGGTCTTGTCCGACCGGGGACGGAGGCTCTTGAGCCTTCGGAGGCACTCCCCCAGATCGTCAAAGGACTCCTGGGCGAAGAACTCCCGGGCCGCGCGCTCGTAGGCGTCCGCCGCTTCCTTGCGTTTTCCCGCCTGATCCCAGGAACGGGCCTCGTTCAGGGCGAAAATGGGCATTGCCGGCTCCAGGGCGGCCGCGCTGCCGTAGGCTTGGGCCGCCTTCTCCCAGGCGCCCAGGTTCCATAGGGCGTGGCCCAGGAGCCCGGAGAGCCGGGGGCTGGCGTAAACCTGCTCCCCCCGGGCTTCCAGCTCGTCCCGGAGATCGAGGTAGCGCCCCCGGAGGTAGAGGAGGTTCGCAAGCTCTTCCCGCGCCAGGGCCGATTTTCCGTCCGGCGAGTTTTCCAGGAGGGCAAGGCTTGCCCGCAGGGCTGCCTCCGCGTCCTCGTAGAGCCCCAGCCGGAGGGCGCACTCCGCCCGCAGGAAGAGCTCCTCCCCGTCCAGGGGCCGGAATTTCTCCGCCTTGCGCAGCTGAACCAGGGCGGGCACCTCCAGCCCAGCGGCGGACGCAAGGCTTTTGGACAGGCGGACGCGCTGGTCCGCGGTGTGCTTTTCCAGGGCGGACCACCGCATGCGCCAAGCCTCCACCTCCAGGGGCCGCGACTCGACCAGGATATATCGAAGGACGCAGCGCGCGCCGGGGGCTTCGCCGTAGTTCTGGACCGCGAAGGCCAGGTGGCCCTGGCGCACGGTATCGTCCTCGCATTCCGCGGCCCACCGGTCGTCCAGGGCCACCGTCAAGCGGTTTCCGATCATCACGGCCTTGAGGTTGAAGGAAGGCTCCGGGGGAACGGGACATTCCGTCCAGGGGATGACGGCGTGGGGCTTCCCGTTGAAAACGGCGTCCGCCCTCAGGTATCCCCGGTTGGAGACCAGGACGTAGAGGAAGTCCCCGTCCCCCTCCGATCGCAGCAGGAACCCCGCGGCGCAGTGCCCGGCTCCTTGCGCGAACTCGATCTCCGCCTCCAGGGCAAAGTCCCCGTACCTGCGGTCCGGCGCGTCCGCCCAGGCGAAGAGATTTTCCTTGAGCAGGTTCAGCTCGAAGCCCCCGGAGGGAAGGTAGGCGGCTCGGAAACGCTCCTCCGCGACGGGAAGGAAGCGCCCGGAGGCGGGACCGGACATGTCCGAGGACCAGAGTTCCTCCAGGACGGCCCCCGGTTCGTCTTTCGGTTTCCTGCGAAACAGACGCTTCAGGAACTCGAACATGCCCCAAATCCTCCAGAAAGCCGTTTCCGCGGCGCTTTCGAGCCATACTAGCGGTATTTGGAAGGCCTCGCAAGCTCCGCTCCTTCGGCCGCGATATACTTGGCACCGGAGGTCCATCGTGCGCCGAAGCATCCCGGCCGTTCTGGCAGCCCTTTGCATCCTGTCCTCCTGCTCCCCGAAAGCCGGAAAAGCCGGAGGGGAAGCCGCTCCCCCGCTCCCGGGGGAGACGGAAACCGCCGTACCGGTCCGTTTCCCCGAGGGCGGGGAAGCCCGGATCGTCCAACGGGAGGGTTCCGCGGAGCTTGTACGGGGACCGAAGGTCCTCGCGCCGGAGGAGGGCGCGCTCCTGGCCCTGGACGACCGCGCCCGCACCGGGGAGGACGGGGAGCTGGAGGTGGCGCTGGGAGGCCTCGCGAGCTTCCGCCTCCTTCCCGGTTCGGAAGCGAAGCTCCGTACTGCGGTCCTCGCGGAGGGGGGTTCCCGGGTGGAGATCCTCGTCCTGCGGGGCACGGTCCTCTTCGACGTGCGTAGCCTGGCCGCCCGGGAATCCTTCACGGTTCACACCCCGCAGGCGATCTCGGTAGTGCGGGGCACCCGTTTTTCCGTTACCGCGGGGGATGCGGCCGCGGTAGCCGTCCGGGAGGGCCGGGTGGCCGTCCTGCCCTCGTCCCCGGAGCTGGAACGCATGGCTGAGGCCGCCCGGACGAGCGCCCCGGCCCGGGCCGCCCTCCGCGCCGTCCTGGCCCGGGCCCCGGCTGCGGACCCCTCCCGCAGGATAGAGGTGGATCCGGCCGTCCGGTCGCGGGCCGGGAGGGCTTACGCGGAACTGGAAGCGGAGCTCGCGGAGCTGCCCGCCCTCGCCCTCGATCCCGCCTCCGCGGCCGAGCCGGTCTTCCCCGCGGGCGAGCTCCCCGCGCCCCCGGAGCCGGACGCCGGGACCCGGGAGGTCCTCTCCCGGGCCCGGGAGGCCGCGGGCAGGGTACCCGGCCAGCTGGCCGTGCCGGTGAACGCGGGGCCGGAAACCCTGCGCGTCCTGGATCGCTTCCGGGATTTCCGGTCCGGTCCGGCCCTTTCCCCCGCGGCCCCCCCGGCCGTCCATCCCGCCCTCCTGGGGCGGACGAGCCTGTCCGCCCGCCCCCTGGCGGGTTCCCTCGTCCGGGTACCGGACGCCGGGATCCTCGTCGCGGCGGACGAAACCGGGGCGCTGTACGCCTTCGACGCCGAGGGGCGCGGCCTCTGGAGCGTCCATACCTCCAATCGCGGCGATATCCGGAGCTACCCGGTATCCTACAAGGGGGCGGCGTACTACGCCGGGGATCGGGAGCTCCTGGCCGTGGACGGCCGGGACGGGACGGTCCTGGCACGGCGGGCCCTGGATCCGGGCTTGAAGCCGGGGGAACGGCCGGCGCCCTTCCCGGACGCCCTCCTTTTGCCTACGGATTCCGGCTTCGACGTCCTGGATGCCCGCACCCTGGAGGTCCGGACCTCCGTCCCGGTGGCGGGGGGGCCGGGAACGTTGCCCACCCTGAGGGACTCCTTCGCCCTGATCGTGAGCAAGGAGGGCGACCTTCTGCTTATGGACCCGATCGCCGGGGACGTGCGGGCCCAAACCCCCACGGGTGCCCGGGGGTCCGTGGCCGTCTCCCCCCGGGTCTACGAGGAAAGAGCCTGTTTTGCCGATCGCACGGGCCTCGTGGTTATGGTGGACCTTGCGCAGATGAAAGTAATATGGGAGCGCCGGACCGGCGTCGAGATCCTGACGGATATCGAGATTGCCCGGGAGGGGGTGCTGGCCTACGGCGATGGAACCCTCTTCGGATTCCGGCTGGACGGCGAAGCCCTCATGCCGCCCGTGCGGGGGGTGAGCGCCCCTCCTCTTTTATCCCGGGGAACGGTCTTCTACGGCACCCAGGAGGGGAATCTCGTGGTCGCCCAGGCGTCCCCCTGGAAGATACGCGGGACGATGCCCCTGGGGGATGTGCCGAGCGCGCGTCCCCTCCAGGTGGGGGAAACCCTCTACGTGGGAACCCGGGGCGGGCGGCTGGTGCGCATCGATACGGCCAAGCTGCCGTAGCGCCGGGCCGACCACAGTCGGCCCGGCCGCCGAAGCGAGGCTTCGGCGATTGGAAGCCGGTTATTAC
>CAYTYG010000226.1:0-5508 GCA_964441515.1 uncultured Treponema sp. | reverse complement strand
AACCAGGGACGGGAGGTGACCCCCATAGCCATACGGTCCGTGGAGGACCGCCAGGGACGGGTTTTCCTGGAACCCGAGAAGGAGCTTCGCACCCAGCAGAAGAAAAAGGGGTCGGCCATCCAGATACTCAGCCCCCAGAACGCGTACATCATGACGGATATGCTGCGGCGAACGGTCACGGACGGGACGCTGGCGTATCCTACGGCCAACGGACGCCTGTTCACCTACCGGGACGACGAGGACAGGAAGTTCATTCTTCCCGCCGCGGGCAAGACCGGAACGACCCAGAACTGGGCGGACGCCTGGACCATCGGTTTCACGCCCTATATGACCACCGCCGTCTGGTTCGGCTTTGACCGGCCGGGAAACTCCTTGGGTATAACCCAGTCGGGAGCCGCCATAGCCGGCGTCCTCTGGGCCAACTACATGGAGGCTATACACCGCGGCCTGCCGTACAAGGAGTTCATACGCCCTCAATCCGGCCTCGTGGACGTCACCGTCTGTTCGAAATCCGGGCTGCTTCCCACAGAGCACTGCAACGAGGGCACGGTTAACCTGTTATTCTACGAGGGGACTCAGCCGCACCAGTACTGCGACCTTCACCAGTTCTCCACCGAAGCCGCGGAACGCGGCGTGCAGACCCTGAGCCGCCAGGGAGCCCTCTTCGGGAGAGGGGCGGAAGTGGATACGACCCTTACGCTGGATCTCCCCGGCCTGGAAGATCTTCTGAAGCCTCCTCCGGATGCTCCCCCGCTACCGCCGCCGGACCCCGTTCCTCCTTCCCCGGAGCCCGTCGGTTCCATCCCGTCGGAAGAGGATGTCCGGGACTGATACGGATTTCCCCCGCCCGGCTTGAACGGGGGAACCCGCCGGACTAAACTACTCCTAGAGCGGGCGCTCTGGAGGCGATGTGCAGGTCCCTATCGATCGCATCAAAGTAAAACGCAGAGTCCGTAAGGACCTGGGGGATATCGACGCTTTGGCCGCCAGCATGAGCGCCCACGGCCTTCTCCACCCCATTGTACTAGGCCGCCGCAACGAGCTCATTGCGGGCGGCCGCCGTCTTAAGGCCGCGAAAAAATTGGGATGGAAAACCATCAACGCCGTTATCGTGGACATGCCGGACAAGGCGGGACGCCTGGAGCTGGAGCTGGAGGAGAACGTCCAGCGCTCCGCGCTGTCGTACCTGGAGCTAGAGGAAGGGTACGCCCGTCTTGACAGGATGCGGCGTCCCAATATTTTCCGAAGGATTTGGCGGGCGATCCGGTCCTTCTTCCGGCGGCTTTTCCGCCTTACCTAGACGGACCCCGTCCTTGGGGCGGACCGGGCCCCATTCATGCCCCGGCGCATCCTTCCCGCCTCCGTAACCCGAACTCTCCGTACCAGGAGGCTCGAAAAGAAGGCGAAGAGGGCCGAAACGATCGCGATGGTCTTCAGCTTCGAATCCGGGATCCCCTGGGGTACCAGGAAGGGGATCAGGGTTCCCGGGTCCCGGGTGAAGACGGGGCCCTCCGGGAATCCCAGCCGCACGACCACCTCCCCTTCCCGGACATAACCCAGGGATCGCGCCTCCAGCGTGAGCACCTCCGGGTCGGACTGCATGGATTCCATCCGGGCCCGCGCGCTATTGTTCGTGCTTTCCAGGGAAGAAAGATTCTCCCGCATGTATCCGGCCCTGGCTTCCAGCTCCGAATAGGCCCGTAGGCCCATAGGGCCCAGGAGCAGGGAGAGCGTGCAATAAACGACGAAACCTATATAGCCGCTAAGGGCGAGGCGAATTCCCATTTGTTTATTTACGGCCGTTTTCGCCCGCTTCTTGATATGCCTTGCCCTTTTTCCCTATTCCACGTCCCGACAGGAACTGCAACTGTCATTGACAAGGGCAAAACCCACGGTTAGACTTCAAAACGGTCGTTGATTCAGATTCGATCTGTGCCGATACATTACCAGACGACCTTCGAAAAACGGAGCTACCATGGCGACCTTTGAGCGGCAGGATGGACAGAATCCCAAGGGGATGGACCTCGACGCGAAGGATCGAGACCTTGAGCAATACGGGGTTTGGGTAAAAGCCGAACCCCGGGATGTTTTTGAAGAACCGGAAAGCGAGTCTCTGTCCCCGTTCGCCGAAGAACGATCCATTCAGAACGACTCCTTCCTTACGGAGGACGAAGAGAAGGTTCTCGACGCAGGTGAGGAGCCGTCCGGCTTACCGGAGCGGGAGCTTTCGGATATGGAATCCCCCGGAGATTCGGAGGATATACCCAACATCCCGGATATAGAGAAATTCGATTCCCTCGAGGATTTAGGAGTCCCGGTCGAGGATTTCTCGCCGAACTCCATCGATCTCAACCCCGAAGCCCCCGGCCCCGGACTGCCGGGGACTTCGGATGTCGAATCCATCGATATTGACCTGAAATTTGACGAAACGCTCCCATCCGAAACCCCATCGGTCGAAGGCGGATTCGAAACCGCTACCGATTTCGACGATTTCCTGAACAGCCAAGAAACCGGGGAATCCCCGGAGATGGAGCTTCCGGGCGAAGCGGCGTTCGAGAAAGCCTCCCGGGCGGAGGAAGCCTTCAGCCTGGAGGACCTTCCGGACATCTCCAAGGACGCCGTCATAGACGACATGGCTGAGCTTGAGAGGGATCTTTCCAGCCAAGCCGACCGTCTTGAGAACGCAGGCGCCAGGATCGGGGGCGACTCCTCCGAGATCCTCCTGAAGATCGCGGGCGAACTTTCCTCCATCAAGCAGGAGCTCATTTCCCTCAAGAGCCAGGTTGCGGCCATCAAGGCCGGCAGCCCGGAAATCCACCGGGAGCCCCTGGAGGAAACGGATAAACTGGAATCCGCGAAGGCGGGCGGCTTCTTTGACGAGGAAGAGGACGAGACGATCGCCCTCACCGGCGACGAACTGGACAATATACTGAACACCGCGGAGTTCTCCGAGGAATCCGCGGAATCCCCCGAATCCTCCGGGTCTGGGGCTCTCGCGGATTCTTCCGAGGACCTGCTCCCGGAATCCGGCGATTATTCCCCGGCCATGGAAGCGGATACGGGTTCGGAAGAACCTGCCATCGAGGAACTCCATCTCCCCTCTACCGAAGACAACGTCATAGCGGCCCTTGCGGAAGAGGGCGTTTCCCCCATCACCCCGGCTCCCGAAGACACGTCCTACCTGGAAGAGGAGTCCTCCGAGCCGGAAGAGCTTTCCCTTTCCGAGGACCAGCTCCCCGAGGTTCCCCTTCTGGAGCCGAACCCCGAGGATCTAAAAATCGAGGACCTTGAGGAAGACCAATCCGAGGATGCCGAGGAGCTTCCGTTGGCCGAACTGGAATCCGTTCCAGATACGGAAGAACCTTCCGAACTGCTCGAGGAGACGGAAGATCTGGAGGAGCTTACTCTGGATGTGGAGAATGAACCTTCCGACCTCGTCCTTGAGGCACCGGAACATGTGGAGCTCCCCATTCCGGAAGTCGAGGAAGAACTGCCCGGTTCGGAGGAACCTTTCCCCGAATTCGTAGAAGAGCTTCCCTCCGAGGAGCCTTCCGACAACCTTGGAGAGATCGCCCTCCATCAGGAAACGTCCGCTTCCCCCGAAGGCTTTGAGCAGGACGAGTCCGCTGAACTTGTGGAGATCGACCTTTCCGAACCCGCCGAGCTTGAGATACAGGAACCGGAAGCCCCTGCCGGCGAACCATCCGTACCCGTCGAGGAGGAAAAAACCGCCCCGGAACCGAAAGCGGAACCCATTCCCAATCGAATCAAGGATGAGGTACGCAGCGTTCTTTCTTATCTCGACAAGCTCCTGGAGTCGCTTCCGGAAGACAAGATAGAGGAATTCGCCAAATCAGATCATTTCGAAACCTATAAAAAGCTCTTCGAAGAGCTGGGATTGGTATAAAACATGGGTCTCCTGGATAAAGCTACGCAAGAGAGGTCCGCACCTCAGGACGCTTCCCCGGGCAGCGGGCTTTTAAGGCTCGCTTCTAAGAGTCTGGGGCCGCAACAGGAAAAAAAAAACTAGTCGCCCCTGCTTCTGACGCGGAAGGGTCCCTGGGCTCCGTTCTGGCGGAAAGCCTATCGGCGCCCTTGGACTATTTTTTGCCCGTACGCGTTTTGGACCTGGTAAAACAACACCTCGACGTCGATACCGCCTGTATTTTCCTGGAGGACCCGGAGCTCAGAGACCTGTCCCTCTTTGCCGGCTCCTCGGATGCCTCATCCGAAGGGCCCAAGGCGGCCAACGACGCTTTCCCGGTAGGTTCCTCGTACCGTTTCCTGATACAAGGTCCTTCGGTTTCCGGCAAGACCCTTTCGGTTCTGCAGAGTTCCCTGGGAGCCCGTTTCGATTCCTCCCGCCCTCTTGCGCTTTCCCGTTCCTGCCCGGTTCCATCGTCCCTGCAGGATATCGCCCGGGCCGCTTCCCACCGCTTCCTGGATTCCCAGGCCACCTTCGCGACACTCTCGTGTCTTGAAGTGGAGACGTATCTCCGACGGCTCATCCTCGATTTCCCCCTCATCCGCCCCGAATGCCTGCAGAAGGATATTCTCCGCCTACTGGCATCCTTCTTCGATCCCGCGGGCGGTCTTTTCCTCTCGGACCATGGATTGATAATAGGGCTTAGCTGTTCCTCGACCCCGACCGATACGGAGCTCCTCCAGATACAAATCAACAAATCCTTCCTACGTTTTTTTACGGCATCCGTCGAATCCGGCATAGTCCTTCGAAAATCCCTGCTCCTGGACACCCCAAAGGCCAAGCCCATGGAAGATTTTCTCTTAAAGCTCGGGAACGGGGAAGATTGATGGAAGGCTGTCCCGGTTCTTTCCTATGACCGAAGTCCCGACGGATCTCCGGCTCCATTCCCGGTATCGTCCGGAACAGGAGGCCGCCCGGTATTTGGATACGATAGTCGCAAACCGCCATCCATCCTGCCTTTTAGTGCTCGGTGGATCCGGGGATTGGCTCTCGGAAGCCGCGCGCAAACGCTTTCCTTCCTCTCTCGTCCTTTCCGTTCAGTACGACCCCTCCTTCCGGGGATTCGAGAGGCCCGGCGCCGATTTTTACTGGTACCCGGACGACCCCGTGGCCCTGGAAGCCTTTCTTCTCCGCCGAATCTCGGGCCGAACGGACGGAGGCGTAGTCGTGGTTCCCTGGAGGCCCCCCGAGAAGATATTTCCGGAAATCGCTTCCCGGGTACTCAGAACGGTGCATGCCGTCCTGGAGGAGCTTTCTTCCGACGCGGCTACCCTGCGCTATTGGTCTTTCCGCTGGGCCCGCAACTCGATAAAAAACTTCCTGAACGCCGATAGATTCCTTTCTCTTCCCCAAACCGATGTTGCCGTCGTCATCGCGGCGGCCGGACCTTCCCTGGAAGCGGCCCTTCGCCTTCTCGACCCCTTCCGGGACCGCATACGCATCTGGTCGCTTTCCTCCGCGTCCTCCGCCTGTATCCGGGCGGGCTGGATTCCGGAACTCATCGTCTCCACGGACGCCGGCTA
>CAYTYG010000225.1:0-5516 GCA_964441515.1 uncultured Treponema sp. | reverse complement strand
AGGGCTTCCGCCAGGGCCCCCGAGCCCTTCACGTGGCAGGCCGTGCCGTCGCAGACCTTGATCACGTATTTCCCCTTGGCCTCCATGGAAAAGTGGCCGTAGAAGGTTGCCACCCCGTAGACCTTGGCCGGGGAAAGGTCCAGGGCCGTGGCCACATAGGTGAGTATCTCCTCGGGCAGATACCGGTACTCCTCCTGGACCGCCTGGAGTATGGGTATCAGGCAAGCCGGATCCCGTTCGTACCGGTCGAGTATCGCGACCACGGCTTCGAACTTTCTCGCTTCCCGCAACGCCGCCAACGTCATGGCCATCCTCCCTCCTGCATTCCCGGGCTCCTGGGAATCCCGGCCCGGGTCCAAGATCGGATCCGGGGTTGCTACTAAAGGTAATTTTTATCGATAACTTTATAACAATAAAAAAATATCGTGTCAACAACCGCCCCCGGGAAAGCGGCAGAATCCGGTTAGGGAAAAAGAATTGACGGGTGCGGGCAAGTTCGTTACATTACACTTTGTACGTAGCCGACAAGGCGGACCGGTCCGGGGCGAAAGGCCCGAGCCGGGGCGCGGACGATATGTCCGGCCCCAGGCTTTCCGGAAGCAGTTGCGGCGTACGAGGTATTTCATGAATCCATCCGAAAAGATGGGGTCTCTCCCCGTCGGCAGACTTCTCCTGAAGTATTCCATACCAGCCACGGCCTCCATGCTCGTCTCCGCACTTTATTCCTTGGCGGACCGCATCTTCATAGGCCGTGGCGCGGGAGTGGAAGGCATCGCGGCCGCGACGGCCGCCTTCCCCGTCATGATTCTGGGAATGGCCGTGGGCCTGCTCTTCTCCGTCGGGTCCCGCTCGGTGGCGTCCATGGCCCTGGGGCGCGGGGACCGGGACCTGGCGGTGGAGGCCGTCTCCCGTGGGACCGGAGCGGCCTTCCTGGCCACGGGGCTCCTAACCCTGGCGGGCTGGGCCTTCTCCCGGCCCCTGCTGGCCCTTTTCGGCGCGGGCCCCGCGATAGAGGTGACCGCCCGAAGCTTTTTGGGCATCCTCCTCGTCGGCCTTCCCTTCCAGTCCGCAGCCATGGCCGCTTCCTCGGCCCTGTTGGTGGCGGGGCGCCCCGGGGCGGCCTTCGCCGCGAACCTGGCGGGCACGGCCCTCAACCTGATCCTGGATCCGCTTTTCATCTTCGTCTTCCGCTGGGGGCTGGACGGGGCGGCCGCCGCCACCACCCTCTGCCAGGTCCTGTCCCTGGTCCTGGTGCTGGCCCTGACCCAGAAAGAAGCGAGTCCCCTCCGGATCGACGCAGCACGGCTTTTTCCCCGGGGGAGCAGCCTGGGCAGGATCGTCTCCATAGGGCTGCCGATCTTCCTGGTGCATATCGTCTCCACGGTCATCCTGGTCGTGGCCAACAACGCGGTGAGGCCCTACGGCGGAGAGCTCGCCCTGGCGGTCATCGGGGTGGTGAACACGGTGGGGATGGTGCTGAGCTACCCCCTGTACGGCATCACGAACGGGGCCCAACCCCTCTTCGGCTACAACTACGGGGCCGGGAACCTGGAACGCCTGAAGAGGCTGTCCGTCCTGGTCGGTCTGTGGACCTTCGCCCTGGCCGCCGCCGCGACCCTCGTCTCGGTCGCGGTTCCGGGGGCGCTCGTGCGGCTCTTCAACGGAGACCCCGGCTTCACGGCCCTGGGCGGCCGGGCGCTCCGGATCTTCCTGGCCTTCTTCTTCCTCTTCCCCCTGGAGCAGCTCCCCTCCGTATACTTCCAGTCCACGGGGCGGCCCCTGCAGGCGGGAATCCTGATGCTCTCCCACAACATCGCCATGATCCTGGGCATGCTCATTTTGCCCCGCTGGTTCGGGTTGGACGGGGTATGCCTGGCGGGCCCCGCGGCGGACGTCGTGGCGGCCCTGATCGGGGCTGCGCTTCTGGCGCAGATGGGGACGGAGCTCAAGCGGCCGGCTTCGAGGGTTCTCCCGGCCGGGGCGTCCGCGCCGGCGGGGTTCGCAGCGGAACGGTCCGCCTGAGGAGGGCCCGGAAATGAACGCCCTGGAGGGAAAGCTTAGCCGGACCCTGGAGGACTACCTCCGGACCATCCGGGACCTTGCGGACGGGGACGGCTCGGTACGTTCCGTAGACATCGCCGCCGCCCTGGGCGTATCCCGGCCCTCGGTCCACACGGCCCTGGAACGGCTCGCGCGAAGGGGTCTGGTGCGGCACGACCGGTACTGCTCCGTCCTGCTCACGGAGCCCGGCCGCGCCGTGGCCCAGGAGATCCTGGAGAAGCGCAGGCTCGCCCGGCGCCTGATGGAGGAGATCCTGCGGCGGAATCCGGAGGCCGCCCGGGACGAGGTCTGCGCCATCGAGCACCTCAGCCGGGAGACCCTCTCCTCCCTGGTGGAGACCCTGGAAGCCGCCGGGGCCCGCTTAGAGGCGGCCGAAGCCTGACCGAGCGGAGGCCCCTCAGATGAACCGGATGCTGGTCTTCTTGAGGTAACGCTCTTCCAGGAGGGAGGCGACGCGCTTCACGATGTTCCTGCGTATCTCCAGCTCCAGGGGCATGGTGGGATCCTGGTGGGCCTCGTTGATCTTGGTTCCGACCACGAACTCGATGACGTCCGAGTCCAGGAAAAGCTCCACCATCCGGGAGGCGGGATTCTCGACGTCCCGCTCCGGCCGGTCGGGGCGGTCCAGCCTCTCCAGGAGTTCCGCGGCCTTGCCCAGGGTTATGATGCCCTCGGTCACCAGGTCCGCTCCCTCCATCTCCGAGGAGGGGGGTATCCCGCTGTCCATCCTATCCAGCCGAAGGCGTATGGGAAGCCCCAGCTCTCGGGAGAGGATGGCGGCGGTGGTCCCGCCCGCCAGGATTCTCCGCCCCGGGAAGGCGGCATATTCCCGGGCCATCTCCGCGTCCCGGGACCGGTCCACCGAGGGCCCGGTCATCACGAGGAGGCGCCGGGGTTCCCGGAGATACAGGACCCCGCAGGATATGTCGTCCTTGGCGATATACGCGTCGTTGATGAGGGCCTGCAGGACGATGCGCTTGGCCAGCTCCCGGGCGGAGACGGAGGGATCCTCCGCCACGGTCCGCAGGACGAAATCCCGGGCCGGGAGGACCCCCCATCCCAGGGGCATGGCCCGGGTGCCCATCCCCGACTGGGTCACCCCGTCGGAGTAGAAGATCAGCCGGTCCCCCGGAAGGGCGTCGAACTCGGAATACCGCATCACCGGCCGGCCTTGTATCTCCCCGGCCCGCTTCGTCCGGGTGATGACGATCTCGCTCTTCTCGGGCTCCAGGGGCCGCCCGGCGCGGATCAGCACGTAGGGCGGATTGTCGTACTCCATGATGCGGACCTCGCCGGAGGTCTCCACGTCGGCTATGGTGAAGGTGGCGTAGCTTATCTTTCGGACCTTGCACACCGGAAGGGTCTTCATGATGATGCCCGCCGCCCGGCGTATGGGTATATCCTCGGCTATGAATTTGGCGGCCATGGTGGAGGTCAAGGTGGCCAGGACGCCGGCCTTGACCCCGGAGCCCAGGCCGTCGGAGAGCACGGAGATGATGCGGCCGCCCTCGGTCTTGCGGGACAGGAACACGTCCCCCTCCCCAGCCTGGCCGGACTTGCGGGTCTGGAAGTGCCCCACCTCGACGATCGTGTCGCTCATCGGTCCTCTTCGGCGTCGTCGAAGGAGTCGATGATGGAGGTGAGGATGGCCTCGCTCTCGGCGGCGTTCTCCCCCAGGAGGAAGGCGATCTTCTGCACGACCGCCAGGTTCTTCTGGATCACCTTGCGCGCCTGGGTGACGACCCGGTCCTTGCGTATCCAGGGGCTCGTCACGTCCTGGAAGACCCCCCCGGCATAGCCGCCCCGTTCGATGCTGAACACGGTCCCGTGCAGGATGCGCCGCCCGAAGCGGATGTCCCGCTCCAGGGCGTCCCCACCGTCCAGGACCTCGCGGAACAGGCGATGGAAGGGGATCAGCTTCACGAGGTCCGCCCCCTCCATGCCCGGCTTGGATTCCCAGACCGTCTCCGCGTCGGCGCCCAGGATCTGTGCGAACTTGCGGTTGCACTCCACGACCTTGAGGTCCCGGTCCACGATCACCACCCCGCTGGGTATGGAGCGCAGAAGCCCGTTGGCCTTGTTCTGGGCCAGCTTGCGCATGTAGGACACGCACATGGAGGCCTCCGCCCGGCCCTCGATCATGGCCCGGGCGAAGTCCCGGCACGTGTCGTACCCGCACCCGCCGCAGTTGAGCTCGTCCTCCACGGAGTACTTCCCCGTCCGGCGCAGGGCCGCCTCCAGCTCCAGGCGGCTCGGCTCCCGAAAGGACAGGGCCTCCACCTTCCAGGGCGATTCCAGGTCGACTCCCCGGAAGTCCCCCCGCGCCCGGGCGGATTCGGCGTAGCCCTGCACCCGGAGCCGTTTGGCTATCGTCCCCCGGGAGCTGCGCGCCCGGGGGCCGTTCACGCACCCCCCGGGACAGGCCAGGAGCTCCAGGAACACGGTGCCCCGGACATCGTCCTCCGAGAGGTCCGAAAGGGCCGATTCAATCTCCGGCAATCCGGAAAAGCTCATCCAGCGTATGCCCGGGGGCGTATCGTACTTGCGTATGCTGGCGATCATGCCGCCGTCCACGGGGTAGAGGGCTCCCTTGGCCGCGCGGGCGGGGTGGAAGGCGTCCCCGGGACCCGGGACAAGCTTCTCGGGGCTGAGGCCCTCCGCCTCCATCCAATGGTCCAGGTCGACGAAATCGATGACCGCGTCCAAGGTATCCTTGTGCAGATCGGACTCTCGCTTCTTGGAGATGCACGGACCTATGAAAACCACCTTGGATTGGGGGCCGAACTCCTCCTTCAGGAAACGGGCGTGGGCCAGGACCGGGGAACAGAGATCGATCACCCGGTCCGCGAACCGGGGGTGGTACTTCTTGATATACTCCACTACGGTGGGGCAGGCCGAGGAGATGAGGATCCTTCCCCCGGAACCCGGGACGATATCCCACAACCTGCGGGCTATGTCGGCGGACACCAGGTCCGCCCCGACGGCGGTCTCCGAGACGGCGGAAAAGCCCAGGCGCCGCAGGGCGGCGGCCATGCGCTCCGGCCCGGCATCCGGAAACTCCGAGGCGAAGGAAGGCGCCAGGGATGCCACCACGGGAACGCCGAGCTCCAGGAATTGCCGCACCCGGGACAGGTCGTCCCGGACCCTCTTGGCCCCCACGGGGCAGACCTGTACGCAGCGTCCGCAGTGGACGCAGAGATCCCGAACGACGGCCGCGCGGCCGCCCTCCACCCGGATGGCCTTTACGGAACAAGCCCGAACGCATTTATAGCAATCCTGACACTCCGCCTTTTCCGTGTAGATGGGATTGAGCAAGTCCATAGCGACCTCATTCAAGAAGATGGCGGGCCAGGAGATCCGGCAGCGCCGTGGGAGTCACGTGCCGGTAGACAACACCGTCCAGGGAGACTATGGGGCCCTCCTTGCACAGCCCTTCGCAAAGAGTGCCCGTCATC
>CAYTYG010000224.1:5238-5544 GCA_964441515.1 uncultured Treponema sp. | reverse complement strand
CCGTCTCCGCCGTGGTGGGGCGGGGCGGGCTCCTGCGGCCCATACCCGGCGGAATCTACCGTATCACCGAATCCATGCTGAAGGATCTTCGCACCGGCGTCTACGGGGAGCACGCGTCCAACCTCGGCGCCCTCATTGCCCATTCCCTCGGCATGGAATGGAATGCCCCATCCTTCATAGCGGACCCGGTGGTCGTGGACGAACTTTCCGACGTAGCCCGGGTCGCCGGGCACGCCCTCTTCTCCCGGCGCAGCATATTCCACGCACTGAACCATAAAGCCGTCTGCCGCAGGTTCGCGCGGGAGA
>CAYTYG010000224.1:0-5228 GCA_964441515.1 uncultured Treponema sp. | reverse complement strand
GGCCTACGAGGAGCTGACGCTGATCGTCGCCCACATGGGAGGCGGTGTCTCCGTCGGCCTTCATGTCAAGGGCCGGGTGGTGGACGTCAACCAGGCCCTGAACGGGGAGGGGCCCTTCTCACCCGAGCGGGCGGGAAGCCTCCCCGCCGGAGACCTTGTGAAGCTATGCTTTTCCGGGAGATATACGGAAAAGGACGTTCTGCGGATGTTGACCGGAAAGGGCGGCATGGTCAGCCTTATGGGCACCAACGACATGCGCTTGGTTGAAAAGGCCTGGCAGGACGGGGATCCCAAGGGGAAGCTGTACTACGAAGCCTTCCTATATAACGTAGGCAAGAACATCGGAGCCCTGGCGGCCGCCGCCGGGGGAAAGGTGGACGGGATACTCCTCACGGGGGGCATAGCCCACGCGAAGGCTGTCCGGGAAGGGATAACCCGGATGTGCGGATGGATCGCCCCCGTAACCGTGTACCCGGGAGAGGGGGAGCTGGAAGCCCTGGCCTTGGCGGGTATGCGGGCCGTCTCCGGGGAAGCGGAGATACAGGAGTATTAGCTGCGGGGACCCGCGGACAAGACGGAGGAGGGGCCTAAGGTGAAGACGATATCGGATATCCTGGAAGCGGCCCGGGCGGGGGGGCGCCGGCGTATCGCGGTGGCCGCGGCCGAGGAGCATAGCGCCCTCGAGGCGGTCTGCGCGGCGTATGAGTACGGGATCGCACAGCCCATCCTGATAGGAGACGGGCGCGCGATGGACGGTCTGGCCGCGAAGCTGGGCCTGGACATATCCCGTTTCGCCCGCATGGAGGAACCGGACGCGGGGAAGGCGGCGGCCCGGGCCGTGGAGCTGGTCCGGAACGGAGAGGCGGACGTACTTATGAAGGGTATCCTGGATACGTCCGTGCTTCTGAAGGCCGTGCTTAACAAGGAAAACGGGTTGAACGCCGGCCGCCTGACAAGCCACGTGGCGGTCTTGGAGGTTCCGACGTACCACAAGCTCTTCCTGGTGACGGACGCGGCCATCAACATCGCGCCGGACATCCAGGCCAAGGTCGATATCATTTCCAACGCCGTTCAGGCCGCGAAAGCCCTGGGGGTGGAAAATCCCAAGGTGGCCCTCCTGGCGGCCGTGGAGAAGGTGAACTGGGAGAAGATGCCCTGCACGGCGGAGGCCGCCGTCCTTACCCAGATGAACCGCAGGGGACAGATTAAAGGATGCATAGTGGACGGCCCCCTGGCCCTGGACAACGCCGTCAGCGCGGAACGGGCCCGGATTAAGGGCATCGTTTCCGACGTGGCCGGGGACGCGGACATCCTGGTCGTGCCGGACATCGAAGCCGGGAACATCCTGTACAAGAGCCTCCTGGACCTGGGGCGGGCGAAGGGCGCCGGAATCGTCCTGGGCGCCCGGAAGCCTGTGGTGTTGACGAGCCGGGCGGACACGGCGGAGATCAAACTGGCCAGCATCGCGCTGGCGAATTTGGCGTCTATATAAGCGAGTTGTGACATAGTGTTGGATTATGTCATTATGAAGCGAAAGGAGTAGGTCATGGCAGTCAAAGGCAAGCCCGAGATAGACAGGGAGCGCTGCAAAGGATGTCTTCTTTGCGTCCGCGCATGCCCCATGAAGGTGCTGGCGGTGGATACGGAGACGAATTCTTGGGGATATTATCCGGCCCGGGCCGCAGCGCCGGAAAAGTGCATAGCCTGCGGCAATTGCTACACCGTCTGCCCCGACGTGGCTATTACGGTCTACAAGCTGTAAGGAGGATGGAACATGGGCGAAGAAAAGCGATTGATGAAAGGCAACGAAGCCATAGGCGAGGCGGCGGTGAGAGCGGGCTGCAGGGCTTACTTCGGATACCCGATAACGCCTCAGAACGAGCTGACCGCGTATATGGCGCGCCATATGCTCGATAAAAAGCGCACCTTTATTCAGGCGGAGAGCGAAGTCGCGGCCATTAACATGGTCTTCGGGGCCGCTTCCACGGGCGCCCGCGCCATGACCAGCTCCTCCAGCCCCGGCGTCTCCCTCAAGCAGGAGGGTATTTCCTACATCTGCGGCGCGGACCTGCCCTGCGTCATCGTGAACGTGGCCCGATCCGGCCCCGGCCTCGGCGGCATCTCCCCGGCCCAAGGCGATTACTTCCAATCCACCCGCGGGGGCGGCCACGGGGATTACTACCACCTTGTCCTTGCCCCCAAGAGCGTCCAGGAAGCGGCCGACCTTACGTACGAGGCCTTCGAACTTTCCGAGAAGTGGCGGATGCCGGTTATGATCCTGGCGGACGGCATGATAGGCCAGATGATGGAGGGCGTGTCCTTCCGGGAGCCCCGGGATCCCGCCTCCCTACCTCCCCGACCCGGTGCCGTCGGCGGGCAGTACAAGACCCATCGCCCCATCAACCACGTCTCCTCCATGAACCTGGTTCCCGCCGAGCTGGAAGCGATGATCAACGCGCGCTTCCAGCGGTACGACCGGATAAAAAAGGAAGAAGTCCGATTCGAGGAGATGAATACCGACAAGGCGGACCTGATCCTCGTGGCCTACGGGACTTCGAGCCGGGTCTGCCTGGGCGCCCTGCAGCAGGCCAAGGAGAAGGGACTCGAGCTGGGGCTGTTCCGTCCGATTTCCCTCTGGCCCTTCCCCTACGCCCGGATCGCGGAGCTCGCCTCCAAGGGCAAGCGCTTCCTGTCCGTGGAGATGAGCAAGGGACAGATGGTGGAGGATATCCGGTTGGCCGTCAACGGCAAGGCGGAGGTGTCGTTCTTCGGGCGCTGCGGCGGAATCATCCCCACCGAAGAGGAAGTCCTGGGCGAAGCCCGCAGGATCCTGGGCAAGTAGGAGGAATACTATGGAAGTTGCATACGGGCACCCGAAAAGCCTTAAATCGGTACAGACGAAGTATTGCCCCGGCTGCGGCCATGGGGTCATCCACAGGATCATCTGCGAGGTGATCGACGAGATGGGCCTTCGCGAAAAGAGCGTGATCACGAATCCCGTCGGGTGTTCCATCTGGGCGGACCTTTACTTCGATATCGACTCCGTCCAGCCCGCACACGGACGGACCCCCGCGGCCGCCACCGGCGTGAAACGCATGCTCCCCGACCATCTGGTGGTCTGTTACCAGGGCGACGGGGACTTGGCCGCCATCGGCACGGCGGAGATCGTCCACGCGGCCAACCGGGGCGAGAAGTTCACCACGATCTTCGTGAACAACGCCATCTACGGCATGACCGGCGGGCAGATGGCGCCCACCACCCTCACGAAGCAGCGCACCACCACGTGCGTCGAGGGTCGCGACGTCGAGCATCATGGCTCGCCCTTGCGCATGGCCGAGCTCCTCGCCACGTTGCGCACCGAGGCCTTCATCGCCCGCGGCGCCGCGCACACCCCGCGCGCCATCATCCGCACCAAGCGGCTCCTCAAGGAGGCGTTCTCCTACCAGGTCGCTGGCCGCTGCTTCTCCCTCGTCGAGGTCCTCTCCACTTGCCCCACCAACTGGGGGCTCTCGCCCGCCCGTTCGGCCGACTGGCTCGAGGAGCACATGATCCCCTACTACCCCCTCGGCATCTTCAAGACCCCGGGCGGCGAGGACCGCGCGCCGGCGCCGCTCGGCCGCGACTTTCGGGGTGGGGCCTAGCTCATGTACACCGACGTCATGATCGCCGGCTTCGGCGGCCAGGGGATAATGCTCGCGGGCAAGCTGCTCGCGCACGCGGGGATGAACGAGGGCAAGGAGGTCTGCTGGCTGCCCTCCTACGGGCCCGAGATGCGCGGCGGCACCGCCAACTGCACGGTGGTCATCTCGAGCCGGCCGATCGGCTCGCCGGTGGTGATGCGGCCGCAAGCGGTGCTCGTCTGCAACGCGCCTTCGCTCGACAAGTTCGAGCCGCAGCTTATGCCGCGCGGCCTCGTGGTGGTGAACACCTCGCTCGTGCACCGCGGGCTTTTGCGCTCGGATCTACGCCTGGTCGAAGTCCCCGCGAACGACATCGCCGTCGAGCTCGGGAGCCCGAAGAGCCTCAATATGGTGGTGATCGGCGCCTACCTCGCCGCCACCGCGGCCGTCTCGCTCGCCGCCGTCGAAGACAGCACGAGGGTAGCCTGGGGTCACAACCAAAAGGCCCTCACGGCCAACCTCGCCGCCCTCGCGCGAGGCTACGCCATCGGCGCGGCTTCCATGGGAGGCGACGCGTGAAGAGCCCCGCGACAGTCGAGATCGATCTCACGCGCGTAACAGAAATTGTTACAAAGTACCCCGAGGGCAGCGCCTCCTCGCTCATCGCCGCCTTGCAAGACGTGCAGCGCGCCTACGGTTATTTGCCGCGGCCGGCGGTCGCGCGCGTGGCCGCGGCGCTTCGTGTCCCGCTCGCCCAGGCGTTCGCGGTGGCCAAGTTCTATCGGGCCTTCTCGCTCACGCCGCAGGGGCGCGTGGTGGTGAAGGTGTGCACGGGGACCGCCTGCCACCTGCGCGGCGCCCAAGAGGTGCTCGCAAAGCTCGAGCGCGTGCTCGCGGTGCGGGCGGGCGAGACCACGCCGGACGGGGCTTTTTCGTTGCAGACGGTGCAGTGCGTGGGCGCGTGCGCCATGGCGCCGCTCGTCTTGGTCGGCGATGAGGCCAAGGGCAACGCGAAGGCGAGCGCGGTCGAGGACTACTTGAAAGGGAGCGCGTCATGATCCTGCGCCTCGACTCTTGTCAGGCGCTCGCGCGGGTGCGCGACGAGCTTTCGTCCCGGCAGGCGGCGGCGAAGAAGACGGTGCGTGTCTGCGCAGGGCCGGGCTGTCTCGCGAGCGGCGCCCGCGAAGTCGCGCGCGCCATAGAGGCGAGCCTCGAGGCGCGCGGGCTCTCGACCGAGGTGGGGTTTTCACGCAAGTGCACGGGCTGCCAGGGGCTCTGCGAGCAGGGGCCGCTCGTGGCGATAGATCCACACGGGCTCGTCTACTTCAAAGTACGCCCCGAGGACGCCGAGGAGATCGTCGCCGAGAGCGTCGCCGCCGACCGCGTGGTGACCAGGCTCTGCTATCGCGAGAAGAAGGGCGCGGCCCCCGTAACGAGCCTCGACGACATCCCCTTCTATCGCGGCCAGCACCGCTTCGTGCTCGCGCGCATGGGCCAGGTGGATCCCGAGAGCCTCGACGACGCCCTCGCGAAGGGCGCCTACCAGGGGCTCGCGCGGGCGTTCGCCGAGCTCTCGCCCAAGGAGGTTATCGGCGTCGTGCGCGCATC
>CAYTYG010000223.1:0-5591 GCA_964441515.1 uncultured Treponema sp. | reverse complement strand
CCCCATCCGCGTGTCCCGCGTAGCTGCTGTCTCCCGCGTCGCCGAACTTGCGGCGGCTCTTGCGCGCGGCCAGAAGCTCCAGAAGGCTCCCTCCGCGGGGCTTGAACCCGGAGGCCGGCACCAGGGCAAAGATCCTCTCCCCTTCCTTCGGAGGCTCCTCCTGTTCCGGCACGGGTACCCCCCGGGCCTGGTCCGATTGCCACGGCGGATCGATCAGCTCCCACTTGCAGTGGAGGATCTTCCGAGCCTCCCTATAATTCTCACCCATGGTTCCCTCCGGTTTTTCACCGATAGCTTCTCGCCGCGGCGACGGCCTTCTCCCAGCCCGAGAGCAGGCGCTTCCGCGTCTCCTCCGCCATCTCCGGCTCGAACTCCCGCTTGCGTCTCCAGTTCCTCTCCACTTCCCTCGTATCTGCCCAGTACCCGGCCTTGAGCCCCGCCAGGTAGGCGGCCCCGAGGGCGGTGACCTCGTTCACTTCCGGCAGTATCACCGGCCGATCCAGCACGTCGGACTGGAACTGCATCAGGAAGGAATTGGCCGCGGCGCCCCCGTCGGCCTTTATATACGGCAGAGCGGACCCGAAGTCATTCTCCATGGCCACCAGGAGGTCCCGGGACTGGTAGGCTATGGATTCCAGGGACGCCCGCGCCAGGCGCGCCCGGTTCGTCCCGCGGGTGATCCCGACGATCGTGCCGCGCACCTCGGGGTCCCAGTAGGGGGCGCCCATGCCCACGAAGGCGGGCACCACGTAGACGCCCCCCGTGTCCGGGACGGACCGGGCCAGGGACTCGCTCTCGGCCGCGTCGGCCAGGATCCCCAGCTCGTCCCGAAGCCACTGGACCACGGCTCCGGCTATGAATACGGACCCTTCCAGGGCGTAGGTAAAGCCCTTTCCCAGGTCCCAGGCGACGGTCGTCAGGAGCCCGTGCTTGGAGGCAACGGGAGAGTCTCCCGTGTTCATGAGGGTGAAGCACCCCGTACCGTAGGTGTTCTTGGCGGAGCCGGGCTCGAAGCAGGCGTGGCCGAAGAGGGCGGCCTGCTGGTCCCCCGCGCACCCCAGCACGGGAATCTCCCGTCCGAAGAGTTCCGCCTTCGTCTTCCCGAAGTCCGCCGAGCTTGGGAGCACTTCGGGCAGTATGGACCGGGGGATACGTAGGGCCTTGAGCACGTCCTCGTCCCACTCGCCCGTATGGATGTTGAACAGGAGGGTACGGCTGGCGTTGGTAGCGTCCGTGGCGTGGCGTCCGGTGAGGTTGAAGATGAGCCAGGAGTCCACGGTGCCGAAGGCCAGCTCCCCCCTCTCCGCCCGGGTCCGCAGCCCGGGGACCTGGTCGAACATCCACACGAGCTTGGTTCCGGAGAAGTAGGGATCCAGGAGGAGGCCCGTGCGCTCGTGGATCAACGGCTCCAGCCCCAAGGCGGCCAGCTCCCGGCAGATCTCCGAGGAGCGGCGGCACTGCCAGACTATGGCGTTGTACACGGGTTTCCCCGTGGCGCGCTCCCAGACCAGGGTGGTCTCCCGCTGGTTCGTGATGCCGATCGCCTCGATCTGGGAGGGTTCCACCTGGGCCGCCGTCAGGGCGCCCCGGGCCGCCTCGTACTGGGTTTTCCAGATCGCGGCGGGGTCGTGCTCCACCCAGCCCGGCTTGGGGTAGATCTGCGGGAAGGGTATCTGCCGAACCCCTATGATGTTGCCGCCCCGGTTGAAAACGATGGCGCGGGAACTGGTCGTGCCCTGGTCCATGGCCAGGATATAGGTTTCGCTGCGGGACATGGGCTGCTCCGGCGGTAAGGATGGGGGACGAAAGGAACTTCCGGCTTCCCGGCGGCCCCGGAACAGTATACGGCAGAACCCGAAGTTTGTAAAAACCCGCGCCAGGGCCGGCGTTTTTCACCTCCCATCCCCTTGCCTCTGTCCCCCGTATCCGCGATACTGGGAATCGCGCCGCAAGCCCGTCGGGCCCAGGGCGCACCGCCGTTTTGTTCCCTATTGCGGGCGGTCAATAAATCCACGCTAAAAAGGAGGCCCGCCGTGGCATCCCCGCCGAAAGCGTCTCACCCACGAAGCACCTCCTGTCAAAAGCGTTTCCCATGAACCGAAGGAGTATGCTATGCGCGACCAATCCTATCTTTTCACCTCGGAATCCGTCGGGGAGGGACACCCCGACAAGCTCTGCGACCAGATTTCCGACGCGGTCCTAGACGCGTGCATCGCGGACGATCCCGAGAGCCACGTCGCCTGCGAGTGCTTCGCCACGACCGGCATGGTCCTCATCGGCGGGGAGATCACGACGGACACCTACGTCGACATCCAGGAGCTGTCCCGGGGGGTCGTAAAGGGCATCGGCTACACCAACCCGGACTACGGGATCGACTACGAGTCCATGGCCGTGCTCAATACGATCCACTCCCAGTCCCAGGATATCAACCAGGGCGTAGCGGGCCGGGGCCTCAAGGAATACGAGGGTCAGCAGGGGGCCGGGGACCAGGGGATGATGTTCGGGTTCGCCTGCCGGGAGACCCCGGAGCTGATGCCGGCCCCCATCATGTACGCCCACCGCATCCTGGAGCTCGCTTCCCAGCTGCGGAAATCCGGTTCCATAGAATGGCTGCGTCCCGACGCTAAAAGCCAGGTGACCATAGAGTACGAGGGTCACAGGCCCGTCCGGATCGACACCGTGGTCGTCTCCCACCAGCACGACGACGGGGTGTCCTATGAACGGATCAAGGAAACCGTCATCGAACGGATCGTGAAACCCATCCTGGAACCTACGGGCCTCCTGGGCAAGGACGTGAAGTACTTCGTCAACCCGACGGGACGCTTCGTGATCGGCGGTCCCATGGGGGATACGGGGCTCACGGGGCGGAAGATCATCGTGGATACCTACGGGGGAATGGGCCGGCACGGCGGCGGGGCCTTCTCCGGGAAGGATCCCTCCAAGGTGGACCGCTCCGCCGCCTACATGGCCCGCTACGTCGCGAAAAACGTCGTGGCCGCGGATCTGGCCGAGCGCTGCGAGGTTCAGCTCGCCTACGCCATCGGCGTCCCCTTCCCGGTCTCCGTCATGGTCGAAACCTTCGGTACCGGGAAAGTCCCGGACGGCAATATTTCTGATGCAATTTGTAAGGTATTTGACCTTTCGCCCGCGGGCATCATCCGCGCCCTGGACCTGAAGAAGCCCATTTACCAAAAGACGGCCGCCTACGGCCACTTCGGCAGGGATTCCTTTACCTGGGAGCGGACGGACCGGGCGGAGGAGCTTAAAAAGGCTGTCTGACCGTATGCGAGCCCTCGACCGTTTCCTCTCTGCCGTCCGGGACGGCCCGCCGGAACGGGTACAGGCCCGCCTCCTTTCCGCGACGGACCGGGACCTCGCGGCGGTCCTCTCCGCCCTGGACGCCGGGGATCGGGAGAAGGTCCTGGGCCGGGTAGGCCCGGCCAAGCGCCGCCGCGTGGAGGAAGGCGTAACCCGTATGCGCCATGTCCGGCTGTCTCCGGAGCAGGCCGAGAGAATCGCCCTGCACCTTGCGGCCCACGTCGAGGGGGATTCCCCCCGGGGATCCGCCTCCTCGTACTTTCGGCCCCGCAGACCGACGGGGGAATCCGAGTGACCGGTCCCTCACCTACCCTCCCGGATAAGCGCCGCGCCCTGGGACGGGCGAATCTGCCGGACAACTTCACCCGATCCCTCTACAAGCTCTCCCCCTACCGGGGCTGCGCCCACGGCTGCCGCTACTGCGACGGCCGCGCCGAAAAATACTACGTCGAGGGAGACTTCGAACGCGACATCGTGATCCGCGGATATCTCCCGGACCTGCTGGCGGTCGAACTCCCCCGGCTCCGGGAGCCGGGGATGGTCGGTATCGGCTCGGGCACCACGGACCCCTACCAGAAGGCGGAAGCCGGGGAGCGCGTAGTGGGCCGCTGCGCCGGGCTCCTGGCGGACGCCGGCGTGCCCGTAACCGTAATGACCAAGTCCGATCTTGTCCTGCGGGACCTGCCGGTCTGGAGCCGGTTGAACGGGAAAAGCCTTTTCGTTCTCCTCGTTTCCATCACGACCCTGGACGACGGGATACGCTCGGTCTTCGAACCCGGCGCCTCGCCCATGCCCGCACGCCTTTCCGCCCTGCGGGCTTTCAAGGAGGCGGGCTGCGCGGTCGGCGCCCTGGCCATGCCGTTTCTCCCGGGAATCACGGACGGAGCGGACAGCGTACGGGCCCTCTACGCGGAGCTTGCCGACATCGGGGTGGACTTCGTTATGCCCGGGGGTCTGACCCTCCGGCCGGGCCGCCAGAAGGACCTCTACCTGGAAACGCTCCGCGCCTACCGGTCCGACCTGGCGGCGCCCACGGCGGCCCTCTACCGGGAGGATCGTCCCTCCGGGCGGCCCGTCCGGGACGCGGAAGAGGCTCTCTTCCATACCCTTCGGGACATACAGGAGGAGTTCGGCCTGCCCTTCCTTCTCCCCCACCGGGTATTCGCCCGGGCCCTTCCCGACTACGATTCTTTCCGGGTGCTCCTCCGGGACATGATCGAGCTCTACGCCGCCCGCGGCGTGGACATTCACCCGCTGCGAAGGAGCGCGGACCGGTACGACGCATGGCTGATCGGGCTGCGGCGCGCCTTCCGTAGAAAGCGGTCCCTGCCCGCCGGATGGCTCCCGGAACGTTTCCGGGAAGGGCGAACCGGGGGAGAGATGGATCGCGTCCTGGACAACCTCCGACTCTCCCGCTTTGCGCGCGAGGTCCTGGAGAACGGCGCCATCCTGGACTATCGGACGCTGAAGCTCGTCTCTCCCTAACGGATCCTTTCCCCGCTCCTCCGGGTGTTTCACGTGAAACAAAAAGGGCCGTCCCGGAGGACAGTCCCTTGTTTCACGTGAAACTCTTTTTTACTTGTCCGATTCCGCCGGCTCGGAAGGCTCGACGGCGTCTTCCCGTTCTCCGTTCCCGTCGGCCTCCTCTATAGGCGCGGCCGCCGTTTGAATTACATCGGCGGAGGCCCCCGGCGCCCGCTCTTCTTCCTCTTCCTCCTGGACGATGCGGTCCAGGCCGATCACGAAATCGGGCTTATCGATATTGACGATCCGCACGCCCTTCGCGGCGCGGCCCTGGGTGGATACGGAATCGGCTGGGAACTTCAAGGTCTTTCCCTGGGAGGTTATTACCACGACCTCGTTTTCGTCCCGAACCGTGATGGCGCCCACGAGCTCGCCGGTCTTCTCGTCCGGCTCGTAGATTCTCTGGCCGCGGGTTGCGCGGCCGTGGGCGCGGTATTCGTCGTACAGCACCCTCTTTCCGTAGCCGTACTCCGATAGGATGAGCATGCGCTTCTCGGATTGGACGGGGAGCATGGCGCAGAGTTCGTCGGAATCCTCCAGCTTGATTCCGCAGACGCCCCGGGAGGCGCGTCCCATAACCCGGACGTCCTTCTCGGTGATACGTAGGGCCTGGCCGCGCCGAGTGATCAGGACAACCTCGTTTTCGCCCCCCGTGCGGCAGGCGCTCACGAGCCGATCCCCCTCGTCCAGGTTGATGGCGATTATGCCCCGGGTCTTCGCGTTGACGAAATCCTTGGTGGCCACTTTCT
>CAYTYG010000222.1:0-5604 GCA_964441515.1 uncultured Treponema sp. | reverse complement strand
CCGCCGGGCGCTCCTCGAGGGAATTGTAGGACCGGGGCGGCGCGCCGGTATATATCTGCCGGGGGCGCATGAGCTTCTGCTCCGGGTCCGTCAGCATCTCCATCCAGTGGGCTATCCACCCCGCAGTGCGGGGCACGGCGAACATCACGGTGAACAGGGACGCCGGCAGCTTCATGGCGCTGTAGATCAGGCCGGAGTAGAAATCCACGTTGGTATAGAGCCTGCGGGAAATGAAGTACTCGTCCCCCAGGGCTATGCGCTCCAGCTCCAGGGCCACCTCCAAGAGGCGGTTGCCCCCGGTCACGGAGAAGACCTTTTCCGCCGTGCTCTTGATGATGCGGCACCGGGGGTCGTAGTTCCGGTAGACCCGGTGCCCGAAGCCCATCAGCCGGCAGTCGCCCCGCTTCACGTCCTCCACGAAGTCGCGGACCCGGTCCGGCTTTCCGATTTGCTCCAGCTGCCGGAGCACGGCCTCGTTGGCCGCGCCGTGCAGAGGGCCGTAGAGCGCGGCCGCGGCCCCGGCCAGGGCCGTGTAGGGATCGGCCCGGGCGGAGCCTATGGTCCGCATGGCCGTGGTCCCGCAGTTCTGCTCGTGGTCCGCGTGGAGGATGAAGAGCACGTTCAGGGCCCGCTCCAGGACGGGGTGCGGTTCGTAGGTCCGCTCGTTCATCCGGAACATCATGGCTAGGAAATTCCCGATGAAGGAGTAGCCGTCCTCGGGATTCACCTGGGGCCAGCCCTGGTTATGGCGGTAGGCGAAGGCAGCGATGGTCGCCGTCTTGGCGATGAGGCGCTCCACCTGCAGGCGCCGGGACCCGGGGTCCGTCACGTCCCGGGAGTCGGGGTAGAGGGTGGCCAGGGACGCGACGGCGCTTATGAAGACGCTCATGGGGTGCGCGTTGTACCGGAAAGCCGTGATGAGGTTCTGTATGTTCGTGTGGATCATCGAGTGGCGGGCCACGTCCCGCTCCCAGGCCTCCAGCTCCCCCGGGGAGGGAAGCTCGCCGAAGATGACGAGGTAGGCGGTCTCCAGGTAGGTGGAGCGCTCCGCCAGCTCCTCGATGGGATACCCCCGATACCGGAGTATGCCGGCCTCCCCGTCGATGTAGGTGATGGCGCTCTTGGCGGACGCCGTGTTGGCCAGCCCAGGATCGTAGCTCATGAGGCCGGAATCGTCCCCTCCGGCCTTGATCCGGCGGAGGTCCGCGGCCCGTATGGCCCCCCCGGAGATCGGAAGCTCGTAGAGGATCCCGGTGCGGTTGTCCACGACGCTCAGGGTTTCGCGGCTCATGGGCGGCCTCCCGCCGCCAGGGCGGATTCGAGCCGCTCGGCGGCCCGGTCCAGGAAGCCCTCCGTCGTTTCCCACGAGTCCGGGCGGGGTTCGATCAGGGAGGCAAGGTCCTTCGTGACCACCCCCTCCTGGATGAGCCCCAGGACCGCCCCCTCCAGGGCGTCCGAGAAGGCCCCCACCTCCGGGGTCCCGTCCAACTCGCCGCGCTTGCGGAGGGCGCCCGTCCAGGCGAAGATGGACGCGACGGGGTTCGTGCTGGTGGGGTTTCCCTTTAGGTGCTCCTGGTAGTGCCGCCGGACCGTACCGTGGGCGGCCTCGTACTCGAAGACCCCCTCGGGGGAGACGAGCACGGAGGTCATCATGCCCAGGCTCCCGAAGGCCGAGGCCACGAAGTCCGAGAAGACGTCCCCGTCGTAGTTCATGCAGGCCCAGAGGACCCCGCCGGGATGCTTGACGATCTGCGCCACCGCGTCGTCTATGAGCATGTAGCGGTAGGAAATGCCCTCGGCGGCGAACTCGGGTTTCCGCTTTTCCATCTCAACCGCGAAAAGCTCCCGGAACCGTCCGTGGTATTGCTTGCTGATCGTGTCCTTGGCCGCGAACCAGAGGTCCGTCTTCCGGTCCAGGGCGAAGTTCGCGCAGGCCCGGGCAAAGGAGGAGATGGAAGCGTCCGTGTTGTGTATGCCCTGCACGATCCCGGATCCCTCGAACTTGTGCACCTCCCGGCGAACGGGCTTGGATCCGTCCCCGGGGGTGAAAACCAGCTCCATGGTGCCCGGCCCCGGCACCCGCCAGTCCACGGACTTGTAGATGTCCCCGTAGGCGTGTCGGCCTATCGTGATGGGCCGGACCCAGCTGCGCACCGCGGGCCGTATGTTCCGCACGGGTATGGGGGTCCGGAAGACGGTCCCGTCCAGGAGGTTCCGGAGGGTGCCGTTGGGGGAGGGCCAGCACTTCTTGAGGTTGAACTCGGCGACCCGGGCGGCGTCCGGGGTGATCGTGGCGCACTTCACGCCTACCCCCAGCCGCCGTACGGCCCGGGCCGCCTCCACCGTAACGGAATCGTCCGAGTCGTCGCGCCGCTTTATTCCCAGGTCGTAGTACTCCAGCCGGACGTCCAGGTGGGGCAGGATCAGCTTCCGCTTGATCATGGCCCACATCATCCGGGCCATCTCGTCCCCGTCCAGCTCCGCCAGGGGGGTCTTCACCTTCCGCTTCATGCCTCGCTCCTTGTTCGTCCCTTCCCCGCCGTCTTGGCAAGGGCGCCGCCGGCCAGCAGCAGGGAGCGCTGGCGGGGGGAAAGGTTTACGGCCGCTTCCATCTCGAACCCCTTGGTCGCGTTCCGGATCCGCGCGTTCCGGCCGGCCTCCACGGCCCCGCGGACGCCGCCCATCTCCAGGCGGTCCCCCGCCTCGATCCGTTCGTAGTCCCCCTCGTCCAGGAAGACCAGAGGAAGCACCCCGAAGTTCACGAGGTTCGCCGCGTGGATGCGCTCGAAGGAGAGGGCCAGCACCGCGCGCACCCCCAGGAAGGCCGGGCATATGGCCGCGTGCTCCCGGGAGGACCCCTGCCCGTAGGACTTTCCCGCGACGATCACGTTGGCGAGCCCCGAGTCCCGGTTGAACGCCGCCCTCCGGGCGAAGTCCGGGTCCACCCCCTCGAACACAAAGTCCGAATAGGCGGGGATGTTGCTCCGGTACTTGAGCCGGACCCCGGCGGGCAGGATGTGGTCCGTGGTGATCCGGTCGCCCAACTTGATGGCCGCCACGGCGGAGAGGCTCTCCGGGAAGGGGGCGCCCGAGGGCGGGGACCCGATGTTGGGGCCCCGGGGTATCCGGGTTTCCCGAGCCTCCTCCTCCCCTACGGGGTCTAGGACGAAACTGTCGTTTACGACGAAGGACGAGGGGATGGACACCCGCGGGTATTCCAGCCCCAGGTCCCGGGGATCCGCGATCACGCCCCGTATCGCCGAGGCCGCGGCGGTCTCCGGGCTTACCAGGTAGACCCGGGCGTCCCGGGTTCCGGACCTGCCCTCGAAGTTCCGGTTCGACGTCCGCAGGGAGACCGCCCCGGACCCGGGGGCATGGCCGTTCCCGATGCAGAAGCCGCAGGCGCACTCCGCGATGCGCGCCCCGGACGCGACGAGGGAGGAAAAGAATCCGTCCCGCAGGGCGGTCTCCACGACCTGCCGGGAACCGGGGGCAATGACCAGGCCCACCCCGGGGTGAACGGTCCGCCCGGCCAGGACGGAAGCCGTAACCGCGAGGTCCCGGTAGGAGGAGTTCGTGCAGGAGCCGATGCAGACCTGATCCACCTTAAGGCCCGCGATCTCCCGCACCGGCTTGACGTTCCCGGGGGAGTGCGGCAGCGCGGCCAGGGGCTCGAGGGCGGCGAGGTCGATGGAGGCCTCCCGGTCGTACTCCGCGCCGGGGTCCGCGGACAGGGGCCGCCAATCCCCTTCCCGGCCCTGGGCGCGGAGGTACTCCCGGGTCCTCCCGTCCGAGGGGAAGACCGTGGCGGTGACGCCGCACTCCGCGCCCATGTTCGCGATGGTGGCCCGGTCGGGCACCGAAAGGCTCGAAAGCCCCGGCCCCGAGTACTCGAAGACGGTGTCCACGTTACCCCGGGTCCCGAAGATCTCCAGGGCCTTCAGGGCCACGTCCTTGGCGGAAACCCAGGGTCGGAGGGCATTCTCCAGGCGTATGCACACCACCCGGGGACAGGCCAGGTAGAAGGGCCTTCCGGCCATGGCCAGGGCAACGTCCAGCCCGCCCGCCCCCACGGCCAGCATGCCCAGGCCCCCGGCCGTGGGGGTATGGCTGTCCGAGCCCAGGAGGGTCTTCCCGGGTACGCCGAACCGCTCCAGGTGGACCTGGTGGCAGATGCCGTTGCCGGCCCGGGAGAATCGGACGCCGTAGCGCCGGGCGGCTCCCTGCAGGTAGGCATGGTCGTCCGCGTTCTCGAATCCCGCCTGGAGGGTGTTATGGTCCACGTAGCTGACGGAAAGCTCCGTCCTCACCCGATCCACTCCCAGGGACTCGAACTGGAGGTAGGCCATGGTCCCCGTGGCATCCTGGGTCAGCGTCTGGTCGATCCGGACGCCTACCTCTTCCCCGGGCTTCCAGGCCCCGGAAACAAGGTGGTCTTCCAACAGCTTTCGGACAAGGCTCCTGTCCATAGACTCCCCGGCGCATAAAGATGCATATTTATACAAAGACAGCGTATAACGATTCAACTAATTTTAGAAAATAAAATACCCGAATTCGGATAAACCCATAGACACGGGAACGGCCCGGGCTAACGGAAAAAGCCTTGCCCGCAGGTCTCCGATCTGCTATATACTGTCTGGGAGAGAGGGCCCCATGAATGTCCAATACATCAACCCATTCCTCTCGGCGACGATATCGCTCTTCGAACAATCCTTCCGGGTCACCCCCCAGGTGGGGGAGATATACCTAGACGATAAGGCGCATTCCCACCGCTGGGACATCTCCGCAGTCATGGTCCTTACGGGAAGCGCCATAGGCATCGTGGCCATACGGCTGACGAAGCTCCTCGCGGACAAGCTGCTGGAGAAATCCGGGGTAAACTGGAAGGACGAGGCGGAGCGCGGGGAGCTGGTGAACGGCATGGTGGGGGAGCTTGTCAACATCATCGCCTCCCAGGCCTCCTCCCAGCTGACGGACGAGAACATCAAGGTATCCGTTCCGATCGTGGTCCAGGGCAAGAACCACACGATAGCCTGGCCGGACAAGAACCCCATCCTGGCCGTCCCCTTCGTGACGTCCATAGGGCCCTTCCTGGTGAACGTCAGCCTGATCGAGCTGCCCAAGGCCTACCGCGTGGGATGAGCGGGGCGTCCGGACCCCCGGAATAGCACGGAATTGCCAGTATTGCTCCCTCAGACCCTTCTGGGGAACGCATCCTTGAAGCGAACGAAGACGGAAAAACCCTTCCTCGATGTCTTGAACTGTACGCTTCCGTGGAGCTGGCCCTCCGCGATGCCGATCACGGTTTGCAGCCCGACCTTTTTCGAGAAGCGGGGATCGAAGCCTTTTGGGGGCCCCTGTCCGTTGTCCGATATCTCCAGGCGGATCCAATCGTTTTCATCCACGGACATCTTCAAGCGAACGATCCCTTTCATCCCGTCCGGAAACGCGTGGCGTACGGAATTCTCTATCAACTCGGCGACGATGATGCCGCAGGGTATCGCGGAGTCGATGGAGACGTTGACGCTCCGGACGTCCACCTCAAAGGAATGCTCCCTCTTCCGGCGATAGACCATCTCCCGCTGCAGGAGGCCCGCCAGGTCC